>NZ_JAXCID010000032.1:0-49351 GCF_035985125.1 Arthrobacter sp. CG_A4
GCCGGGCCCCCTTCCAGAAAGGAGACCCGGCCTCCGCGCCGTCACGACGCAAACCTGCGGAACCGGCGAACCGCTACCGACCCACGCACCTAGGAGAACATCGAGGACCGCTGGCTGATCCACGCCGCCCAACCATACGGACGGTCCGGTCACTCCTGTAGCTCCGTCGCGACGGGCCACCGCAGCGACAGCCCCGCTGGCGCAAGCGCCCAGGCATTGGGCGGAGACGAGTACCGCGCCTCGACTGGTCGTGATTGTCGACCGCAACCGATCAGCACCATGTTGACCATCGGCGAGCCGGTGGAGCGCATCGCATCGGTGGCCTTCACACAGCGCAATGAGGGGACCGTCGGCTCCAGGACCGGTAGTCGGCGTGACCTTCTTGCGTTGCATGGCAGACACCTTTTCTGTCCAGTTGAGGACGCGTTCGTCGGGTCGAGTTCCGGTTGACATTCCAGGCGGAGAATCCAGTGTTCACGTGTTCGAGGTCGGCTTCGGGCTCGGGTTCAGGCCGGGCCGCCAGTCAACGGTGTCATGGGGGCTTCCTGCCGATTGACGGCCGTGGACGGTCAGCCCTGGCGGGCTTTCATGCGGGGGTTTTTCTTGTTAATGACGAAGGTTCTGCCGCGGCGGCGGACCACCTGTGCTCCCGGCATGTTCTTCAGGGCGCGCAGCGAGTTCCGTACTTTCATGTGTTGCTCCTTTGTTTGGTTTAGTGGGTTGTGGTGAGGCCGAACGGGTCGTGCAGGCCGGCAAAGCCGGCAGCTATTTCCGCGTCGGTAAGTTCGCAGTCTGCGAGCAGCCGGGTGATCTCGGCCGCGTCGATGTCTTCGCCGGTGACCGCGAGGACGGTCCCGCGGTCCATGGCGTCAGGGCGCCCGTCCAGTCGCGCGCCGGCGGCGTTCGTCCGGTCCGCCGCGGGACGGGGCGTTTGCCCGGTCAGCCATGGCCCGGTGTTCTCCAGCCAGACGCGCGGTCCGATGCCCTGGACGGCGATCCGGCATTCAGGGGCCGCCGCTATCCACAGCCGGCCTCGGAGCCAACAGCATCCCTGCGCCAAGGTGGCGAGTGCGTGGCGGAACCGCTCGGGATGGAGCGGACGCTCGACCCGCCGGGTGACGGTGCTGAACGGGGAAGCGGACGGCCCGGCGGGGACCCGCACAGCGCCGGGAATTGACCTGGCCGTTGCCTCCGCGTAGTCGTGCCGGCCCGGGCGGATGTCGGAGGCATTCCCGGTGATGACGGCGTGCGGGGCCAGTTGCCCAAGCAGTTGCACGCCGCGGGCGCGCCCGCGCGGATCCACCGGAACCAGGTCGGGGTCGGCCAGAAGGACAGTGTCGCTGAACGCGAGTTCGCCAATCAGGAATTCTCCGGGGGTCCTCTGATCATCGGGGACGGCGGTGAACCCGGACTCAAACACGGTGTGGTGGTCCCAGATGTGGTCCTCGAGGGCATCCGGTGCACAGGCCAGCACGACTGAATCGATGGTGAACCGGTGCGAGAGTCCGCGCTTCAGGGCGTTGACGGCCGTTGACGCGGGGACCGCCGGCGGGAGGCCGATGATGATGTGGTCCTCGCCCAGGGCCAGCAGCCGGTCGATGGTGGGAACCACGTCCAGGCGCACCGTGCAGCTCAGGCAGCCGTGTTCCAGGAGGGTTTCTTCCCGCTCGACCGGCCCGGGCCGGCCGAAGACACGGCGGATGACCACACCGTTTTCCAGGAGGTCGTGGAGAACAGCGACGGCCGCAGGGTGCTCGGCGGCCAGGGCCTCGCAAGCCTGTTGGCGGCATAAGACGTCGAGAGAGCTGACAACGGTTAGATGCATACCCCCACCATAATGAGAATTGTTCGCATTAGCAATGCAGCGCCAGTTCCACCTCTTCGACGCCGAGGGTGAATGCCTGGACGCCGCCGGCGCCGGTCGGATAACAGGATCAACGGTGTCGGTATCGCGGACACCGAAAGTCTAAATGCAAGTGATTCTCATTTGGGATACGATGCAGGGCGTGACTGGATCTCCCAATGCCTCCGAACTTGCCTCTCGAACACCTCCTGCCCACTCCACGCCTGGCCCGGCGGGGCTGCAGCTCTTGGGGAAACCACGTTTTCTGGAACGCTGCCTGGTTCCCGCACTGCTGATCGGCGTCGTGCTTGTCCTGGTGGTTTCCGGCAGCACGGGACCGCTGAAGACGACTATGGGGGAGTCCTGGCAGATTGTGACCGGGCACCTCGTCCCCGGGATGCCGTGGATGGTGGACGGCTCTGTGTCCGTGGCGCAGGACCAGGCCGTGTGGAACTTCCGGCTTCCCCGGGCGCTGCTGGCCGGAACCGCCGGGGCCAGCCTGGCGCTGGCCGGCGCTCTGTTACAGGCGAACGTACGGAACCCACTCGCTGAGCCCTACATCCTGGGCGTTTCGGCCGGAGCTGGCGTCGGCGCGGTGCTGGCGATTGTTGCCGGCTCCACCGCTGTCGCGGGCATCGGCCTCAATGCTGCCGCTTTCGCCGGGGCGGCCATCGCCACGGTCCTGGTCTACCTGCTCGCGAAGCAGGGCGGGGTCATCGCCCCCTCCCGCTTGATCCTGGCAGGTGTGGCGCTCGGTTCGCTGCTCTCCGCCGTCACGAACTTTCTGACTATCACCACTGATGCTCAGAACGTGTACAGCGTCCTCTTCTTCCTGCTCGGCAGCGTCTCCGCGGCCACCTACCCTCAGTTGCTGCTGCCCGGACTCAGCCTGCTCGCCGTCTCTGTTTACGCCATGCTGCGATCCCGCGCACTGAATGCGCTGCTGGCCGGGGACGAGACCGCGACGGCCCTGGGTGTCAACGTCCAGGCGATGCGCCGGACACTGCTGCTCGCCACGGCCCTGCTGACCGCGACCACCGTGGCCGTGTGCGGCGGGATCGGCTTTGTGGGCCTGGTGGTCCCGCACGCCGCGCGGATGGCAGTCGGTTCGGACCACCGGCGGATGCTGCCGGTCACCATCTTCGGCGGAGCCCTGTTCCTGATGCTCGCGGATCTGCTCGCCCGTACGGTGGCTCAGCCGGCCGAGATCCCCATCGGCATCCTGACGGCCGCCGTCGGGGCTCCGTTTTTCCTCTGGCTGATGCGCGGCAGCGGAGCGAACCGGGCAGGGGTAAACCGGTGAAGGTCACCTTCGACGATGTCAGTGTCTCCCTTGGCGGTACACCGATCGTCCATCACGTCAGCCTGGACGTCCCGACCGGCTCGGTCCTGGGCCTCCTTGGCCCGAACGGCTGCGGTAAATCAACGCTCCTGCGCACCCTGTACCGGGTCAACAAGCCTTCCGCCGGGACCGTGCGGGTGGACGGCGATGACGTCCGGCGGCTCAGTGCCCGGGACGCGGCCCTGCGCATCGCCGTGATGGCACAGGAATCCAGCCAGGAATTCCCGATGACAGCCCGTGAGGTGGTGATGCTCGGCCGGGTGCCGCACCAGCGCGGCTTTGGCGCCGACTCGGCCCGGGACCTCGGGCTGGTGAAGGAAGCACTGCACGACGTCGGGGCCTCCGCCCTGGGGCATCGCTACTTTGCGGGGCTTTCCGGCGGGGAGAAGCAACGTATCCTGCTGGCCCGGGCGCTGGTGCAGGAATCGCCTGTGCTGGTGCTCGATGAACCCACCAACCATCTGGACATCTCCTTCCAGCTCGAGCTCATGCAGCTGGTGAGCGGACGAGGCCTGACCGTTCTGGCGGCGCTCCACGACATTAACCTGGCGGCCGAGTTCTGTGACCACGTGGCCGTGCTGAAGGCAGGCCGGCTGCAGGCGTTCGGTCGGCCCGACGACGTCCTGGACGAAGGCCTCATCCGGAGCACCTTCGGGGTGGACTCCAGGAAACTCGTCCACCCCCTGACCGGACGGGCGCTGATCGCCGTGGCACCGCCGTCGAAGATTTCCGCGGCCCCTTCCGCCGCATCCCGCTGAACCCACCAACGCTGAACCACCAACACCGGAGGCAATCCATGAATAAACTCATCATCCCGCGCAAAACCGCGGCACTGCTCGGCTCTCTAACCCTGGGCAGCACCCTGCTGGCAGGCTGTGGCCAGGCTGTTACGTCCACCGCGGCCGCCGAGCTGCCCGGCAAGGACGCAGCGACCATCCAGAATTGCGGACGCACCCTGTCCTTCGGGACTGTGCCGCAGCGTGCCGTGTCCATGACCCCGGGGCAGTCGGAGCTCATGGTCAAACTGGGCCTGGCCGACAAGGTAGTGGCCGAAGCCCAGACGAAGGGCGGCGAACTTGTGCCGGAGCTGAAGGCCAGCGGCGAGGTCAAGCAACTGAGCGATCAGATGCCGCCGTCGAGGGAAGTCCTGCTGGGCGTAAGCCCGGACTTCGTCTACGCGCCCACGGGATATGAGTTCACCGCGGAGCAGGGTTTCGCCAGCATTGAGCAGCTTAAGCAGGCCGGCGCAGAATCGTACATCGCCACCGCCGGATGCATGGAGCGGCGCAGCAGCGCAGAGGTGAAGGACCTGCTGACGGACATCGAGAACATCGGGGCCGTGTTCGGCGCCGGAGAGCAGGCCACAGCTGTCCGCGGGGAAGCCGCGGAGGCGTTGTCCCGTGTGGAGAAAGCCGTGGCAGGAAAGGAGCAGCCGAGCGTCGTGGAGCTGTTTGTGGAGGGCAATACGATGGCCGCGATCGGCGCCGGCATTGAGTACGACATGATCAAGACCGCGGGCGGCAAGAACGTCTTCAGCCCTTCGGACCCGGCGTTCGCCAAGTTCTTCTCGGCCGTCATCTCCCCGGAAACGCTGGTTCAAAAGGACCCGGAGGTCATCGTTTTCACCACCTTGGACAAGGCTCACGAGGATGCCACCCGAGCGTTCCTGCGGGAGAAGTTCCCCGAGATGGCAGCGGTGAAGAACAGCCGGATGGTGGCCATCGATTCCGACGACGTCATGCCCGGCACCTGGGGCAATATCCGCGCCGTGGAGCAGATCGCCAAGGCGCTGCACCCGGACGCTTTCTAAGCGTCCAACAGCAGGAGAGCCTGACGAAGAGCCTCGGCCGGATAATTCCGGCCGAGGCTCTTCAGTTCCCGGGCGATTACGCGGAAAGCCATTGTCAAACACATAAGAGCGTGCTTATATCTCTATGTGATGGCTGGCGAGAAATCCCTCTCGGGGGCGGCAGAGTTGTTCAAGGCTCTCTCCGCGACTTCGCGCCTTCTCATCCTGTCCGCGCTTGCCGACGCGCCCTCGTCCGTGAGTGCCCTGGTTGGGGCAACACAGTTGTCCCAACCCTTGGTCTCCCAGCACCTGCGCCTGCTCAGGGGGATCAATCTGGTCACAGCGACAAAGTCAGGGCGCGAAACCATCTACGCCCTGACCGATGACCATGTGGCCCGTGTCATCCAAGACGCCATCGCTCACAGCCAGGAAAGCTAGGCGCCGCTCTCGCTCCGGCGCCCGCGAAGGAGAACATCATGACCGAGGAAGTCAAGGCAGAACATACCCTCGCCGAGCACCAGCACGGCGGCCCGGACTGCACGCACGAAGCGGTCCAGCACGGCGACCATGTGGACTACGTTCACGACGGCCACAAGCACGCCGAACACGAAGGCCACTACGACGAACACTGAGATCCGGCAGTGACGGGGCCCACGCGCACGCCGGAGTCCCGTCACTGCATGCAGTGGCGGGCGTTTCCTGCTGGTTGCAGTTAGTCGCCCAGCACCAGCCGGCGGTCGCATGCCGCCAGGGTGGATTCCCGGTGCGAGATCGTGACCACTGTAGTCAAACCGGACAGCCCGGCCACGGCTTCCATCAGTGCTTGCTCCGATGCCGCGTCCAGGCTTGCCGTGGTTTCATCCAACACCAGCACCTTGGGCTGGAGCAGCAGCGCCCGGGCCAGGCAGAAGCGCGCCCGTTCCCCGCCGGACAGGCTCATGCCCTCTTCGCCGATCACCGTGTGGACGCCTTCGGCCCAGCGTTCACCCAGCAATGGCAGCCCTGCCCGGTGCAGCGCCGCGAGCACCTCCGCCTCCTGTGCGTCCGGCAGGGCCAGGCGCATGTTCTCCAGAACGGTGCCGTGGAAGACGCGGGCGTCCTGCTCCACAAGCGTCACGCAGCGCCGGAAGACGGATTCGTTCACGGCCCAGGCGTCCACGGCCTGCCCGGCACGGGAGACCAGGGAGATGCTTCCGGCATCGGGTGCCCACAGCCGCAGCAGAAGCCGGGCCAAGGTCGACTTCCCTGCCCCCGACCGGCCGCTGATCCCCAGGTGTTCCCCGGGTGCCACGGACAGGGAGACGGGGCGCAATGCTGCCGCGCCGCCGTCGTACGTGAACGCCACGTCCTGCACCTGAACGCCCAGGGGACCGTCCGCTTCGAGGGTTGCCGCTGTGCCCGCGACGGGGGTCTCGGACGGCAGACTGATCCCTTCCATGACTCGCTGGGCGCTGGCGCGGTGCGGCTGCAGTTGGGTCACGGTGGCCACTCCTTCGGCCACGGGTGCCAGCAGGGTCAGGGTGCCGGCCACAAGGGCAGGAAGCCAGACAGGATCCAGCGCGGGCTGGGACGCAGCGGCCAGGAACACGGCCACCACGGTCCCGAGAACGCACAGCTCACGGAGCGAGCCCGCCAGCGCGAGTACCGCATTGAGCCGCCGCTGCACATCGTCCACGGCCCGGGTGCGGTCCGCTAGCTGGCGCTGTGCATGTTCCTGCAGCCCGAATCCGAGGATCTCGCGCGTACCCGCCAGCAGGTCCACGGCCAGGACGGACAGTTCGGACTTGGCCTGCTGCACCCGGGCACCCAGGACGGATCCTTTCCGCAGGCCGGGGATCGTGACTGTGACCAACGCTGTGACCCCCAGCAGGAGCGCCCAGGCCAGGGCGGGTCCGACGGCCAGCAGCACGGCGAAGCCGCCAAGTAGGAGCAGGGCTGCGCCCGCCAGCTGGGCCACGGTGTGCGCATAGAAAAACTCCAGCTTTTCGACGTCGCCCATGGCAGTCGCGGCGAGCTTGCCGGTGTGCTGTCCGCGTTTCCGGGCCGGCACGCCCCGGGAAAAGCCATCGAACAACGCCATCCGCAGCGCCGCCAGGATCCGGTAGGCAATGCTGTGCGAGAGGTCCATCTCGTGCCAGGTCAGAACGGCTCGCAGCAGCACAGCCACGGCACCGCCGAGCCACCATCCCGGCTGGGCGACCTCTCCCAGGACCACAGCCAGCGCCACCACATACGATCCGATGACGGCCAGCGCGATCAGCGCCAGGTTGTTCAGGATGCCGACGACGGCGGTCCAGGCCACGCCTGCCCACTCGTCGGCCATGTGCGGAACCAGGGCAAGAAGAGGTGACCTTCGTAGAAAAATCGGGGCTGTGGTGTTCACTGTGGGGCTCCTTCGAGCAGGTTTCCGGGGGATGCCGGGTCCCCGGGGATTGCTTCGCGCAAGACGCCGCCCTCGAGCCGGAGCACGGTGTCCGCAGCGGCCAAGACCTCGGGGCGGTGGGCGATCATGAGGACGATCTTTTCCCGGGCCTGTTCGCGCAGCCCGTCCATGACTTCGGCGGCAAGACCGGCGTTCAGCGCCGAGGTGGGTTCATCGAGGAGCAGCACGGGCCGATCGGCCAGCAGGGCGCGGGCGATGGCGAGCCGTTGGAGTTGGCCGCCGGACACAGACCCGCCGGCTTCGCCGAGGACGGTGTCCAGGCCCTCGGGCCAGGTACTCAGCTCGTGGCCCAGCCCCGCCTGACCCAGCGACTGAAGGAGGTCACTGTCCGTGGCATGCGGTGCCACGGCCAGCAGGTTGGCCCGGATGCTGCCGGGAAACAGGTAGCTGCGCTGGGAGACCACGCCGACGTCGTCTGGCTGCAGGGCCCGTCCGTCCAGCATCCGGTTCCCCTCGGCCTCCAGGAAGCCCAGGATGATGTCGAACAGTGTGCTCTTTCCGGCGCCCGAAACCCCGGCCAGGGCGGTGATGCCGCCCCGTCGGATCCGCGCCGAGGCGTCGCGGAGGACCCAGTCGGCATCGTCGGCGAAGCGGAAGAAGAGAGAGTCAAGGATGAGCGTCTCGGGACGGTGGGTGGCCGGAACCGCGACGGCGGCCGCTTCCTCGCGCTTAATCGCGTCCGCGCCGTCGCGGTCGTCTGTGGTTGGACCGCCTGCTGCGTCGATGCTGCCGAGCGCCGACAGACCCAAATACCCGGAATGCCATTGCCGGGCGAGGTCGCGGACGGGACGGAACACCTCCGAGGACAGCAGCAGGGCGAAATACGTCAGGCCCGGGTCCGGCACGGCAGGCAGCGGCCCGGCCCCGACGGCGGCCAGTGCGGTGAGCGCGGCGGCTGCCAGCAGCCCTGCCTGGATGCCGAAGTCCGCCAGCGCGGTGTCTGCCAGTGACGTGCGCATGGTGGCGACGGTGGCGCGGTGCAACTGATCCGAGCGGCCCTTCAGCTTCTTTCGGACGCGCGGTACGGCGTCCAGGATCTTCAGGGTCCGCATGCCCTGGAGAGCTTCGAGGAAGTCGGCGCTGAGTGCCTCATAGGAGTCCCAGTGCTGCTTCCCGCGGTTGGCCAGCAGCTTGCCCCAGAGCCGGGGAGCGCCCACCGCGAGGATCACGGCCATGGCCAGTGCCCCGGCGAGCAGCGGGTTCAGCCAGGCCAGGCCGGCCAGCAGCAGCGGGCACAGGAGCTGGAGTTGGAAGGCGTGCGGGATGTACTGGGTGATGTAGCTGTCCACGCCGTCCACGCCTTCGCTGAGCGCCAGCCGCCGCGCGCCGCCGCGTTCGGAGGTGTCGCTCAACCGCTCCGGCCGCAGCAGCTCTCGGGCCAGGCTGCGTCGCAGGTCCAGCCGGACGGCGGCCCCCAGGGAACTCGCCAGGCGGCTGTGGAGCTGCTGCAGGGCAAGGCGCCCCAGGCCGCACGCGAGCACCCCGGCGAGGTACGGCGCAACGCCCGGCTGCAAACCGGGCTCCGCGCTGCGGATCGAGTGCACCAGTCCGCCGAGGGCCTGTGCCAGGAACCAGGCCTGGAGCCAGTAGCTCGCGGTGATGGTGCACAGTACGGCCGTGACCGCGGCGAGCCTGCCCCGGTGACCGCCGGTCATGGCCAGGAGTCTGCTATTGACCAGCATGTGGGGTCCTTTCTGGTGGGGTGCCGGCGGTGAATCCGAGTCCGTGCAGGGTGGTCCAGCCGTCCTGTGTGCCGGTCCAGCCGCCGATGGGGCGGAAATGCAGCGGAGCGTCGGCCGCGAGAGCGGTGTAGAGGATGTGGGCGGAGAGTGAGGCGGCCCACCACATCCCCGTGGGGTCCGGCGGCGCGGATGTCTGGAACAGCAGCATGCCGTCCAGGTTCCGGATCCACTGCTGGCCCGCGCACTGATCGGCGAGCAGCGGGTCCTGCAGTAGAGCGTCGTCCAGCGGAAGGACCCTGCAGGATGCGGGTTTCTTGAGCGGAAGAGTTGCCAGCGCCTGTTCCAGCAGTAACCCGGCCAGTTCCCGCGCCGGGATCCCCGTGGCGGACGAAGGGCGCCCGACGGCGGCGCTCCGCCGCCGCGCGAGCTGACTGGCCGTCACCCCCGGAAAGCCGTGGAACGGCAGACTTCCGCCGGATAAACCGGGGCGGTAGTCCCCGATCCAGTGGGCCGCGGGGGCGAGGCTGCGCGGCCGGCGGTCGGCGCAGCGCGATGGTGCTGCGCCGGCGCCCGCGGCCAGGTGTTCGAGGGTGGGTAGTGTCCCTGCGGCGCCGAGCGCGACGGCTGCCAGTGCAAGCTCGGGTGCGGTGTCGGGCCAGCGGGCCTGCCACGCTGAGTAGTCCGGCAGCCCAAGCGCCGCGGCCAGGTGCTCCGGGCCGCCGGGCGGCCACTCCGCCTCGATCCCCAGGGCTGCGGCGTGGTGGACCAGCGCCGCCACGGCATAGGCCGTGTCGGCGAGGGCCAGCGGCCACGCGCGGTGGTGGTACTTCGCGGCAGTGCGCTGCGGCAGTGCGGTGAACACGACGACGGCGCCCGTCGCTGTGCCAGTGGTGCCTCCCGCAGCACTGCCTGCCATGCCGGTGTCGCCCCGGCGCACCAGCAGGCCGCGGTCGGCGTCGAAGGCGTAGGCGCCGGGCGGGACATCGCAGCCGGCCCCGCACAGCACATGGAGCTGAACGGGATAGCAGGCCCCTGCCGAGGGGACCGCGCGCTGCCGGATGGTCCCCGGCAGGCCGGTGGCAGGATCGGCATGGAACTGACCGCTCCACCAGAGGGCGCGGAGCATCGCCAGCGCCGGGACCCGTCTGGGCCCGCGTCCAAGAACACGGTCATCGCCAAGCGGGACGCCCCAATGGCTCGGTCCGGCCCAGCTGTTTTGCCGGGGGCCCGGGTGGTCCATGGGCCCAGGTTCCTCCCCGGACCAGGCACTGGCGAAGATGCCGGCAAACGCCGTCCCACTGTTGGGACAAGCTCCGTTGATGATCACGGCGGACTACATGTGCGGCGGTGGGGCGAGGGTGAAGTCCCCCGGCCCGACCGGCGGTATGGTGCGCCAGCCGCGGCTGAGAGCGGCGTCGGCGAAGCGCGTGCAGCCGAGATAGGTGAAGGCGGCGGGCGCGTTCGGAACGAGACCGCCCACCACTGCGCGCACCACGCTGAGTCCGGTCAGAGCGACGTCGGGCGTGGTCAGCTCGCGGGTGTAGACGCTGTGGCCTGCCGCCTCGAGCCTCCGATAGACCTCGGGCATGCCTACGTGTTCCACGGCGCCGAGCTCGACGGTTCCCCCGGCGGGTTCGTTGAAGCGCCCGGCCATGCCGTGCAGCCGCGGGTCCAGCCAGAGCTGCACGTGGGCGCCCAGGTCGCGGACGGCCTCGAACTGTTCGCCGGCGTCGTCCAGGTAGCGGCGGTCCTCGCGGTGCTCCAGGTACAGGCCGCGGGCCATCAGACCGGCCTCCACCGCCTGGAAGACCCAGCCGTCTGCGGCTGTGGCTCCTTGGGTGTAGATCCAGGTGTGCACGGCCTCCAGTACGGCCTTGCGGGCGGCCTCGGCGGGGTCGTTCTTGCAGGAGAAGCCGGCAGCGTACAGGCCGGTCTCCGGGTCGAACACCAGAGCCGCCATGCACGGCGCGAACTCGCTGGGCATTTCCACCACCCAGTACTGCAGCCGGCAGCCTGCCATGGCCTTGGCCAGCCCGGGCACGCTTTCGGGCCGGATGCCGCGGGTAGGGCCGTCCAGGTGCCACCACAGTTCCAGGGCGTCGCGTTCCACGGTTTCCAGCACAGCCCGGTCTGTCGCGTCCTGGCGGCCCTGGCCGGTGGCGATGCCCGCGTAGTTGAGGTGGTGCAGGCGCGGCAGACCGCGGAAGCGCTGTTGCCGCCAGTTCAGGTAGACCAGGCTGGCCGGGAACCACAGCTCGGCCTGGTCGGATTCGCGGGTGCAGGATGCCCAGAGGGCCTCGGTGTCGTCGTCGAGGTTCCGGTACGGGAAGCCCTTGCGCGCGAGCTGCCAGGGGGCGAAGCGCGGCAGTTCGTCGAGCGGAACGGCGGTGTGCCCGGCGGTGCGCAGTTCGTGCGCTGTCCCGGTGAAGTGCGTGCCGTCCCCGGTCTCTGCCGGGATGAAGTTGCCGCAGTAGCGCTCCATTCCCTCGGCGACGGCGGCAATCCAGGCCTGCCGGCTGTCGCCGAAGGTGGTTCCCAGGGAGACGCGGTCGGCCGGCCAGTCGCCGAGCCAGCGCGCGTTTGAGACCTCGGCTGTCATGGAGGTGTAAGCGGGCGGCGCGTTGTCCGGCGTGAGGACCGGGCGCACCCGACGGATGATCCCGGTCTGTTCGTCCACCAGGGTGTGCAGGGGGAGCAGGCCGAGCCCTTCGGCTGTTGTGGTCATGGTTCTCCGCGGGGTAGCAGGACTGGGGCAGGGACGGACTGGGTCTCGTGGGGCACCCGGTGCGGGGCGGCGGATGTGGATGCCCGGCGGAGGAGACCGTCCCGCTCGGCCGGGAGCCAGGCATAGCCGGTCTCAGGCGCCAGGCTAAACTCCAGGCTCTCCGTGGCTGGCGTTCCGTTCCGGATCGAGGCGAGGAAGTCCTGGATGCGTGCCATGAGGCCGCCGTCAGCGCGGAGCTCGGCTGCGGTCCCGGCGTCGAGATCGCCTGCGAGACGGTGGCCCCACGGCCCCCACAGCAGACCCGTCATGCCGCCCGACCATGCGTCTGCCATGGCGAGTGCCTCGGCGGCAAAGAAGTCGTTCTGGCCGGAAACGAGCAGCAGCGGCGTGTTCCTCCTGCCGTAGCGAGCTTTGAGATCCGTGCGGGGGGCGGACCACAGCCGTGCCCAGGCCGCCCGGGCACCGGGACCGTATTCCGCGTCGTGGACGAGCTGTTCCGGACCCTGTTTCGCCGCGATGCGGCAGCGGCGCCCCAGTTCGGCGGGTGCCAGCGGCGGGGCTGATTCACGGCCGAAGCCATGCATGTGCCACCAGCCAATCCTGTCGCCGAACCGGGGCGTGCCGTCAGGGTCTCTGGCGGTTTCGAAAAGGCCCAGCGCCGGGACCATGGCCACCACGGCCGCTGCCCGGATGGCCGAGCCGCTGGTTTCGAGTGTGCGGGCAGCTTCCAGGGCGCAGTGTGCATCGTATGAGGCACCGGCCAGTACAAGAGGTCCGCGGAGCAGCCCGGCCCGGGCCAGTGATGCGGCGGTGGCGGCACCGTCGTGGCCTTCGCGGGCGTAGGGGTGCCATTCGCCGGTGGAACCGTAGCGGCCCCGGACGTCCTGGACCACGACGTCGTAGCCTGCGCGCTGCCAGGCGCCGGCCTGCGCCCCGTATTGTCCGCGGCCATATGGAGTGCGGATCAGGATGGTCCCCTGGGTCCGGCCGCGCTTGGAGCTGTGGTAACTGTCGGCGGCGAGAATTACCCCGTCTTCCAGCGGGAATTCAAGGTACCCGGGCCATGAGCCCCCTGTCATGGGAGGGGTACCGGGAGCGGTGCGGGCTCAGGGAACGCCAGCACGGGGTGGTCGCTGGCCGCGAGTGTTGCAGTGTCGAGCCTCCAGAGCGTTCGTCGGAGCGATGACAGGGCAGGGGCGTCCTGCTGCCAGGCCGCGATGGTGGTCAGGAGCCGGGCCGTCAGAATCGTCATCGCGGCGGCCGGGATGCCCGCGGGGCCGGCGGCGGCGGCCGGGGAGGCGTCCAGCCACGCGCGGAGTTCGGAAGCAGCTGGTGAGGCTGCGAGCCGGCGGCGGAGGACTTGTGTCCCGGTGGGATCCCGCGGTCCCATGGCCAGCGGGTCGACGAAAAACAGTTCCCCCTCGCGGTAGCAGCGCAGGACTGCGGTGCCGGCGGCGGGGAGATGGTCAAGTGTGCCGCGATCCTGCGGTGATCCGGGGATGTGGAGCACGAGGCCGGCCGACAACGGAATGTTGTTGGCGCTTTCCATGACCGTGGCGGCACGGCCGCTGAGGGCCTCTGCCAGCTCCTGCCGCCAGGACTCGGGGGCCAGGATTCCGATGCTTTCGCGCCCGAGGCGGGGGCGGATCCTGGCCTCCCGGCGTTCGGCCAGTTCTGCACGCACCCGCCCGGCCAGTCCACCTGTAAGTTCCACGTCCGCCGTAGCGCCGGTAGTGGACAGCGGTACGCGCAGGAAAACACCGTCCCCTGAACGGACCGTGGTGCGTCCGTTGACGTCGAAAGCGTCGATTATCTGGCTGTGCATTGGCTCCCTTTCCGGGGGTGCGGTGAATGCGGGCGGACTAAGGGGGCGGGCACGCCGGCGCGCCCGCCCCCTGGCTTAGTGACTAGTCGAACGGGTTTTCGACCAGGGCGTTCGAGTGTGTTGCCGACAGGTGTGCCAGCTGCTCGGTCTCTTCAACTTCAACCAGGACCTTGGTGTTCTCCATGGGTGGTCTCCTTTTCAATCGGTGTTTGATCGCTGCCGTTGTGGCAACACCGCCACACTATAGTTAATGAGAATCATTCTCAAATTGTTGTTGGAGAGGTGCCATGCCACGCGAAATTCTTGTCGTTGCAGATCAGAAGGCCGGAACGGTCCAGTTCCTTGACACCGTGTCCGGGGCCGGGGTGGGGCGGATCGAGGACGTGGTTCTCGCCGAACACGCCGGGATCCTGCCCTTAGGCGGCGGGCGGTGCGCGTTTGTGGACGATGCCGGCGGAACCGTGATCATCGCGAATCCCTTCGACACAGGCACTCCTTTCGGAGGCTCTGATCCTTCCGGGCATCCTGTCCAGCACCGGATCTCCGTTGCCATCCCTGGCGAGCACCTTGCCTGCGACCCCGCCGGGCGCTACATCGCGGTGACAACGGGTCTCGGCCAGTCATGGGAACCCTGGAGCGATCTGCTCACCGTGGTGGATCTGGCCGCCGGCGGTGGCCCGCGCTCGCGCCGCGTCCGCACCCGCGCAGGCGAGCCCGGAGTCGTGGTGTCGGAAACGCCCGACGGGCCCCGTGCGGTCCTCCGCCACCGGGAACCGGGCGGCATCGAGTCCCTGTCGCTCGAGCGGATCCTGAACGAGGGCGTGCACTGCCCCCAACTGCGAGGTGAGGTGATGGGCAGGATCTCTGACGACGGTCACGGAGACGCCTACGACCCCGCCACAGGGACCATGTTCGTGGCAACGGACCGCGGCATGGAGCGCTTTGATGTCCGCAAACAAAGTCCGGAAGTGCTCGAAACGCTGCCGTGGACGGCGCCCGGGCGGGCCTATTTCCTGCGCTTCTGCCCACGGCGCCGCATCCTCGTGGCGGTGCTGCGCGAGGGCGGAGACTACCCGCGGGAGTGGGACTCCTGGCGCAATGCGCTCTGGATCCACGACGTCGACTCCGGGCTGACGCGCACCGCAGCCGTGGGCGATGGCCTGATTTTCCGGTTCGCCCTGACCGCCACCGGGGCCGCCGTCGCGAGGGTCCATCCCGATGGCGACGACCTCACTGTTCTGGAACTCGGCTCCCTGACAGAACGTGGCCGCTGGGTCCTCCCTGACATGGATCAAGCTCCCCGGCCGGGCCGTGAGCCGTGGGACAGCGCCGACCGGCGGGCCGTGGCGGCCTCGCCGTCGTCGGAGCTCGTCGCGGTGACCCGGGGCGGGCACGGCGAACTGCACCTGGTGGATACGGCCCAGCCAGGGTCACCGCTGCGGACCATTGCCGCGGACACACCGCTGCGGGACGGCGGGCACCTCGGGTGGTTGTCGTCCACACAGGCCGCTCCCGAAGACACGGTGGGACGGTGAGCATGGCGGTGAATTCACCAGATCCCGGGATGCTCCCCGGTGCCGGGCTGCACCGGTACTTCCGGAATCGGCTCCAGCACTGGGACAAAACCCCCAGACAAGGAATCCCGCAAATCGCCGGCAGTATCGCGGTCCACTTGTGGCGCGGGCCCGCCGACGATTTCGCTGCTCTGTACACGGTCCCGGAAGCGCAGTTGAGGGAGGCCTGGGACGTGCAGACGGGCGCAGGCGGCCAGACGCCCCTCGGCACCAGGATCCCGGCACCGCCGAACACCGTGGTCCGCGGCTTCTCGCTGTCTCCCGACGGTCACAGGATCGCCGCCCTCCTGAGTCCGCCGCACAGTGAACTCGCACAGTTGTGGCTGCTCGCCCCCGACGCGCAGCCTATACCGGTTCCGGGCGTGCATGGCTGGCATGGGGAACCGGTCTGGGCCGCCACTGAATCATCCGTATTTGTGCTGACTGGGAAACCGCCGTTGCAAGGAATTCTCCGCTGCCCGGTTCCGGCCTTCGGGGCCGGAGCAAGACCCGACGTCCCGGACGCCGTCGGGCCTGAAGCGCTCGACTTTCCCGCCGAACTCACCTCCGAACGCTCGGGCATTGCCGGGCACCGTCTGTCCCTGCGCAGCCGCGGCGGCAGGCTGCAATTGCTGGCTCGGACACCCGGTGCCGGCGTCCGCCTCTGGGAGCTGAATGGCACCGAATGGCAGAGGCTGGACGCGGACCCGCCGGTAAACCCTGTTCCTCCGCATGGCCGGATCCTTGCCGCTGCGGAGGCCCCCGGAGGCACAGTGCTTGCCGTGGAGCACGACGGCGGCACACGGCTCACCCTGGCTGGCCGCCCGCTCCTAAAGCTCTCCGCTGCGGAACAACTTGCGGCGCTGGCAGTGACGCGCCACTCCGGTGGTGCCGCATTGTGGGTCGAGACGGCCTCGCCCGAACGGCCGTCAGGGGTGGTCAGCATCCCATTGCCGCCGCACGTGGCCGGCCCACATGGCACGGTCCGAGAACCGGCCGGCGCCCGTTTTGTCCACCTGCGCCTTCTCGCGACGGCGAGCGACGGCGTCGACATCCCGCTGCTCATCTCGGCTAGGGCCCAGGACCTGGACGCCCGCAACAGGCCGCTGCGGCCACGGCCGCTCATCCTGAGCTGCTACGGCGGGTTCGGCGTCAGCCACCGCACAGAGCCTGAGCCCAGCGTGCCCGCATGGCTGGAAAGCGGCGGCATCTACGTGGCGGCCCAACTGCGCGGCGGCGGCGAACTGGGAAAGGCCTGGCACGAGGCCGGCCGCGGCGTCAACAAGCAGCGCACCATGCTGGACCTCATCGACGCTGCCAACTCCCTCGCCCAGCAGGGGTGGACCAAGCCTGAAATTCTCGTGGCCGTGGGTGCCTCGCACGGCGGACTCGTGGTGGCCACGTCGGCGCTCATGGCCCCGGCAACCTTCGGGGCAGTCATCGCGGTGGCCCCGGTGCTGGACACCGTCCATCTGGACCGGCACGGTCTGGGGCCGCAATGGCACCACGAATTCGGCGCCGACGGTGAATGCCCGGACACCGTCCGCGCCGCCTACTCACCCCTGCACCTGTTGGCCCGAATGGAGACGGCCGCGCACCTGCCCCCGCTCCTGTGCTGCGTCATGGGCAAGGACGAACGCGTCGACAACAGCGCCGCAATCGAGTTTGTGGACGGCATCCGCCAGCGCGGCGGGCGGGCCTGGCTATACCAGGAGAACAACAGCGGACATAGCCACCGTGCAGCAACCGACGTCCTGGAGTTCTCGGCAACCGTGCTGGCATTCGCGGCGACACCCCGACGTGATTTCCCGGCCCTGTCACCCGCCGCGGCGACGTGGCATGGCTACGCTTTGCGGCCGCAATGAGCCATGCCATGGGATCCGGTCAAAGTCAGAGCGCAAGCCGCAGAGGCCACGATCCACAGCCAAGACATGACGAGCTCGCTGTAGACCCTGCCGGCTCGCCCATTTTCTGGTGGGACAGACCGGTGGCGGGCGTGAAGGATCGTCGAGCAGGAATAGACCATGACCAGGTCAACTCTGCTGCTTGTGCATCACGGGCCGGTGGTGAAGCTCCAGGCCGTGGCTTGGAGTGGATTTCCGGCGGCGTCGAGGATGCTGCCCTACAACTGTTGGTCAGCGTGGTGGTGTATCCGGTGTCGGACAGATCTGTGGCGCGAGGCCGTCCTGGTGGCTGGGGTTTTCCTGTAAGTTGCGGATGACTGTTCGGAGTTGCTGGACGTCTTTGATTGACAGGGCCTTGCCGCTCTTGGTGGCGAGCTTGATGGGCCCACATCCCGGATTGGATTGCTGTGCAAGGCGTCATGGCTTACCGCGAGACCGATCATGCCGGTCAGAACGCAGCTCTCGCGTAGTGCGAGGTCCGCCCGCTGCAGCCGGTCGACGAGGCGGCACTTGGTTGAAATCTGACGGGTGAGGACGGCGCTCAGGTGGCCGCCACGGCGGCGGTGCGGGTAGCTAGCCAGGTGTCGAATTGGTCGGCGGTGACCGGCCGGGAGAGGAAGAAGCCCTGCGCGGAATCGCAGCCATAGCTGGCGAGTTCGGTCAGCGCGGCCTTGTCCTCGACTCCCTCCGCGACAATCCGCAATCCAGCTTGTGTGCCAAATCGATCGTCGACGCCACGAGCGCGGCCGCGCGTGTGTCCTCGGCCATCGGCAGCACGAATGAGCGGTCCAGCTTGAGCTCATCGATCGGCAAGTCCCGCAGATATGCCAGGGAACTGTACCCGGTTCCGAAATCGTCGATCGAGATTTGGATCCCGGCATCCCGCAAGCGGGTGAGGATATCCAGCGCCCGCGCCCGATCGGTCATGAAGAAGCTCTCGGTAATTTCCAACATCAACACGGACGCCGGTAGGCCGCGATTCGCGATCATCGCGGCGATCCGGGTGGGCAGGTCCGTGTCGACGAGGGAACTCACCGACAGGTTTACCGCGATCGTGAGCGGGTGGCCCCGCTCCTGCCAGACGAGCGCCTGATCGAGGGCCTTCGTCAGCACGACCCGGGTCAGCTCGTGCATCAGCCCGGCATCCTCGACCAGAGGCAGAAACGAGTCCGGGTACACAAGGCCACGCACGGGGTGCTGCCATCTCACGAGCGCCTCTACGCCGGCAACCTCGTCGGATCCGAACTGGACCTTGGGCTGATAGTGCAGCAGTAACTGGTCATCGCTGAGCGCGAGCCGCAGCTCCTCGAGGGTGCGCAGCCGGGCATCGCCGTGGCCATCGTCCCCGACCGTGTACACGTGATGGCCGCTTCGCGACTCCTTTGCCTTGTACATCGCAATATCCGCCTTGCTCAGCAGCACGCTGAGGTCACGGCCGTGACCGGGTGCAAGCGCGACGCCGATGCTCGCACTCGTCTGCAGGCCGATGCCCGGCAATGCGAACGGAGCAGCCAGCGCCGCCCGCACACGGAGCGCGATCCCCACCGCCGCTGCCCGAAAGGTGAGCGGAACCGCCGCCGCCGCGACCGTGGCTGCGGCGAGAACCACAGCAGGAGTCGATAGGGTCATTCGGGTGCCGAGCAGGAGCGCGCCAAGCCCGACAGCGACGGCGAGCATCGGCACAGAGACCGGAAGCACCTGGCTTGCGGGGGCCGCCAGGCGGACTTCGACCCGGGAGGCACCATCCGCCCAGCACGCGACCAGCATGACGCCGATCGCCCAGCCCACGTCAAGGACATACCCGGAGGCGTACGTTCCTTGCTGCGAGAGGAGGGCATAACCCAGGTCGGTGTCGGCGTAAGTGGACAGGCCGATGGAGAGCACCATCCAGCCTGGGCCGAAGCCGAGCTTCGGTGCAGAGGCCATGCCGGTGATCATCGCCACCAGCAGCACGTCGCCCAGCGGATAGGCGTAGGCGCCCGTCGTCGCCAGCGAGGCTGGCCCGGAAGCGGCCTCGCTCAGAACCGGATCGAGCAGCACGGCGAACAGGGTTGCGCCACCCTTCCTGTTCTGTTCGGCACGGTCACCGTCGGGGTCTTGGTGATGGTGTTCGCGGTGCGCAGTGACCCGGAGGCCAGGGCCGTGTTAGGCGCTTCGCTTCCGGGTCTCGGGGTGGCTGTGAACAACGCGCTCACCCACGAGGAACTGCAACGGACGGCTTCCCTGGACCCGCTGACGGGCGTGCTCAATCGACGCTTCGGGCTGGTCCGTCTGTGGCGGAGGAATTCGATCGGTCCAGGCGATCCCACGAGTCGCTGGGGGTGCTCATGCTCGACCTCGACCATTTCAAGGCAGTCAACGATGCCTTCGGTCATCTGGTCGGCGACCGCGTGCTGCGCAACGTAGTGCACGAGGCGCGAAAGGTCCTGCGCGAGGGCGACGTGCTGTTTCGGTTCGGCGGAGAAGAATTCAAGGTTGTCTTGCCGGGGGCGAGGCCGGACGATCTCGCAATGATGGGTGAGAGAATCCGCCGGGCGGTGGCCGAAGCAGACCTCGTCGAGCACGGTCAGCCCATTCGCGTCACTGTCAGTATTGGCGGTTTCGCGTGCCCCGCCGGGGACACCACGACTCCGCAGGAAATGATTGGTCACGCCGACCTCGCCCTCTACTCCTCCAAGAAGTCCGGTCGGGACCGATGTGTGATCGCCTGACGGATTAGAAGGGGCCGTACATCGAGGCGGCGACCGAGACTGCCCCGGCCGATCGAACCGCACCGCAAAAGGTCCCGTCTCTTCGCGTATGCCGGGATCGCTCCCGCTGCCTTCCCTCCGACAACCCTGGACCCGGGCACGTCGATCCACGGGTAGCACCCCTCGCGGTCGGGGAACAAGGCACCGAAGATTGCCTTGGTCCGCTCGGCCCGGTCGGCCATCAGCGGCCACGACCCGCTCACCATGGCCTACTCCCTGTGCAAGGGGGAGGCCTGATAGCCCACGGATCCGCGCGTGGACTCCGGGCCATCAGCCTCAGCGTCGAGGACGGGAACCGGGCCCGGGTCCTCTGCGGGCGTTTCGGCTTCGTCAAGGCCGGCCGCAACGGCGGCTCAGACAAGCTCTTGCTCGAACTGAAGTCGACGTGGCGGCCAACGCGCCGGGGGAGCGGGACATTGCCGATATCCTGTCCAGTGAGACGAGGAGAATCATGACCACCCTGAAAGAACGCCTGCACGCTGACGTCGTCAGCCACATGAAGGACCGCAACAAGCTGGCCCTCACCACGGTGCGCAACGTGCTGGGCGAAATCGAAACCCGCGAGAAGTCCGGTAAGACGCCGATCGTGCTCGACGACGCCCAGGTCACCTCGCTGCTTCAGAAGGAAGCCGCCAAGCGCCGCGACACCGCCCGCATCTACGTCGTGGCCGGGGAGACGGACCGGGCGGCAGCGGAAATTGCCGAGGCCCGGATCATCGAGGCGTACCTGCCGCAGGCACTGACCGCCGCCGAGGTGGAAGCAATCGTGGACGGGGTTATCAATCTACTCAAGGCTGATGGTGTTGAGCTGACCATCCGGCAGCTGGGTGCCGTGATGAAGCCTGTCACGGCAAAGGTCGCCGGACGCTTCGACGGCAAGGCCGTCAGCGAGATCGTGCGCAGCCGCATCCCGCAGTAACAGGACGGTCCGGCCCCGAGAGCCAGTCGTCCTGGCCTGACAGCGGATGACCTGACGCCTGATGGCGGATGACGACCATCGCTCAGCTGTATCCTGAGAGGGTACATCGAGCGGCAGAATCGGCCTTTTCGTCGGGCTCGGTTCATCGCCGGACCGTTGGCCGAAACCTTGGACCGCATCCCAGGCATCGCGGAAACCCGCCGTAAACTTCAGTCTCCGATCCGCCCCTCGGACTCTGGGAATGGAACTCATATCGCTACCGCCGCGCCAGGCCCCCTGGCCATCCCGACGCCGGCCCTCCAGCCCCCGCAGGCAGCCGGGGCGGATAGGCCCGCCGTCGTGACCTGGGCGGAGGCCGGCCACAGCAGGACTGCTCGGTGGCGATCGGCGAACGGAAGGCTCGCGCCCGCGCGCGTCGAAGTGGTCGACGACGCGCTTACGGCCGATGAGGCGAACCGGATGGCGTCCCAGGGCATCGCGATGCTCTGGCACGGAGACTTTCACAATGCGCGGCAGATCCTCAACGCCATGGACCGGCGGGTGGGCGCCGGGAAGAAGAAGAAGAAGAAGACCGCTGACACCCCGGCCGATGGGTTCTACCGGCATCGCCAGGCCCGCTCGCACCGCGCGCGCATCCTCGGCCTGCTGCTGATCCCGCTTGATCCGGGCCCGGTGGTGCCGCTGCGGCGCTCGCCGGACATCCAGGACGCCGTCGTGGAGGCATACGGGGAGATCGGCGGATCTTCGGTGGTGTCCCTGCATGAGCTCGTCGGGGCCATCGGTGCCCACGAGTGGCGAAAAAACGGCGTCTTCGTCGACGCGCTGCAGGGCCGCATCCATCCGCACTACGGCACGTTCTTCCCCACCCGCAGCGAGTACGTGGACCTGGTGGCCGCCGCTGCGCTGCCCTCTGACACGCTGGCGTTCGACGTCGGAACAGGAACCGGGGTGCTCGCCGCCCTTCTGGCCCGCCGCGGCGTCCACCGCGTGGTGGCGACGGACAATGAACCCCGCGCGATTGCCTGCGCCGCCGAGAACTTCCGGAATCTCGGCGTCCAGGACCGTGCGGAGGCTGTGCTGGGCGACATGTTCCCGCCCGGCCGCGCCCCGCTCATCGTGTGCAACCCGCCGTGGATTCCGGCCACGCCGCATTCCTCCCTGGACAATGCCGTCTACGACCCCGGCAGCCGGATGCTGTACCGTTTCCTGAGCGAGCTCTCCAGTCATCTGGAGCCGGGCGGTGAGGGCTGGCTCGTGCTCTCGGATCTCGCCGAGCATCTGGGCCTGCGGACCCGTGATGAGCTGCTGGGCGCCATCGACTCGGCCGGCCTGGAGGTGCTGGAACGGCTCGACACACGGCCAACCCATCCGAAGGCTTCCGACCGCAACGATCCGCTGTTCCAGGCCCGCACGGCCGAGGTCACTTCCCTGTGGCGGCTCGTTCCCCGTTAGCGCCAGGCGCCGCCGCGCAGCGCCACGCAGTGCTACGCGCCGCTGGGCGCGCACATGCCTTACCAAGCCCCAACGCGAGAGAGAAATACCCATGAGCCTGATCCGGCTGCAGGATGTCAGCGTCCGCTTCGACAACACCCAGATCCTTCGCGAGGCGTTCTTCCGCCTCGAAGCCGGGGACAGGGTGGGCCTGATCGGCAAGAACGGCTCCGGGAAAACGACCATCCTCAAGCTGGTCCTCGACCAGGTGACACCCGATACCGGCACCGTGACCCTGGAGCTGGGCACCAGGGTGGGCTACTTCTCCCAGTTCTCCGAACTCAACGGCGACGCCACAATCCGGGAGGTTCTTGACGGACTGTTCGCCGAGATCACGGCCATCGAAGCCGAGCTCGCAGCCATTGACGCGGCCATCGCGGCGGACCCTTCCGGCGCAGACCTCGACCGGCTGATCCAGCGCCAGGCCGAGCTGTTCGAGGAGATGGACCGCCTCGACGGCTGGGATTACCCGCGGCGCATCGACACGGTACTCACCACCCTCGGCTTCGACGAGGCGCACCGCAGCTGCGCGATCGATGAGTTGTCCGGCGGCTGGCGCAACCGCGCGGCCCTGGCCAAGATCCTGCTGGAGGGCCCGGACGTGCTGCTGCTCGACGAGCCCACCAACTTCCTGGACGTGGCCGGCGTCGAATGGCTGGAAGGCTGGTTCCGGGACTTCAAGGGTGCCGCGATCATCGTCTCGCACGACCGGAAGTTCCTGGACGCCGTCGTCACCCGGATCATCGAAGTCGAAAACTTCCATCTGCACGAGTACCCGGGCAACTTTGGCGAATATGTGGTGCAGAAACAGTTCCGCCTCAAGACCCTTGAGCAGCAGTTTGTGCACGAATCGGAGCTGTTGGCGTTTGAGGCCGAAGGGATCGCCGACCGCCGCGAGGCTGCGAAGGCCGCCGGCCGCGGGCTGGGGAACCAACTGGCCAAGATCAAGAAGTCCCGCACACCGCGGCCCGTGGACCAGATCGTCACGGAGATCTACGGCGGCCTGCACGTGAAGGATGTGCTCTGCCGGGTGGAGGGACTGGGCAAGTCCTATGGCGAAAAGGTGCTGTTCGAGGGCCTGAGCTTTGAGATCCGCCGGGGCAACCGGATTGTGGTCCTCGGCTCCAACGGAAGCGGCAAGTCCACACTGCTGAAGGTGCTGACGGGGGAGGAGCAGCCGGATTCCGGCGACGTGGCCTGGGCCAAAGGGCCCGGTTTTGTCTCTTACAACCGGATGCTCGAAGACCTCGACGACGCCGACACCGTGTCCCACGCGGTCAACGCGTTGCCGGACAGCCTGGCTTTCAGCGCCACGAAGAAGTCCGTGAACAGGTTCCTCGCGATGTTCCAGTTCTCGGAGGCCGATCTCAAGCAGAAGATCGGGAACCTCTCCGGCGGGCAGAAAGCGCGTGTCGCCATGGCGCAGTGCCTGCTGTCCGGCGCCTCGGTGCTGTTGTTGGACGAGCCGACCAACCACCTGGACATGTCCAGCACCCAGGTCATGGAACGGGCGCTGATGCACTTTCCGGGGGCTGTGGTGGTGGTCAGCCACGACCGTTTCTTCAGCGACAAGATTGCCAACCGCCACCTCGTGTTCGGCGCCGACGGCGCGGACCCGGGCGAAGTCGAGGTGCGCGCCGCCTGAGGCTGGCCAGCCCGCGCCGGCGAATGCGACCCCCGGGCCTGTGACGCACCCCGCAGCATGGCCGTTCCGCGGGATAATGGGACCATGGCCGAACAGGATCAGGACCGCGACCCGTGGGATGAGTTCGATAGGCTCAAGCCGGCGGGTCCGGACCGCGTTGCGGGATACCCGGGTGGTGAACCTGTGGGATTTGGCTTCCGCACGGGGGTCCGCAGCGCGAAGGTGGCCATCGGCTTCGCCGTCTACGCCCTTACGCTCGGCACCATCCTCGTGATCTGCGGGGCTGTCGTCTTCATCAGCCAGGGTGCGTGGCTGCTGCTCGGGCTGATGGTCCTGATCGAGGCCGTCTTCGTCCTGGCCTTCCGCCGGCTTGTGGCTCAGGCGCGGCTCCGCCGGTAAGCAGCCGGGCCTGCAGGCCCGGCGTTGACACCAGTCCGTTGCCGACTTGGCACTAGCCGGCCGGAAGGGCCCGACGCTTGCCTGCCGGGGTTACAGCCAGCCCTTTTTCTTGAAAATGGCGTACATCATCGTCGCCGTGGCCGCCATCAACCCGATGGCCATTGGATAGCCGAAGGTCCACTGCAGCTCCGGCATCGATTGGAAGTTCATGCCGTAGATGCCCGCCACAATGGACGGGGCGAAAAAAATGGCGGCCCAGGACGAGATCTTTTTGACCTGCTCGTTCTGTTCCGCGCTCGCCTCATTCTGCCTGGTGGCGGTCAGGGTCCCGTCGAGGGTGAGGGCGTTCTGCAGCAGGTCCCGGAACGAATCGGCCCGGGAGATCAGCCGCGCCACGTGGTCTTCCACATCGCGGAGGTTGTGCTGCAGCTCGCTCGTCACGCCGTATTTTTCGAAGCCGCGCCGGAGCAACTGCATCATAGCGGGCAGCGGGTGGATGGCGCGCTGGAACTGGATCACCTCGCGGGCGAGTTCGTAGATCCGCCGGGAGACGGTCGTGTCTCCGCCGAAGAGCTGGTCCTCGATCTCGTCGATGTCGTTTTCCAGCCCGGCGACGACGGGCAGATAGTCATCGACTACCTGGTCGAGCAGCGCATACAGCACCGCCTCGGGACCTTGGGCCAGGAGTTCCGGGCGCCGCTCCAGCCGCCGGCGCACCTGCGCGACGCCGCCGGTCTCGGCGTGCCGGACCGTCACCACGAAGTTCTTGCCGGTGAAGACGTGCAGCTCGCCGAATTCCACCGTCTCGGATTCATCCAGATACCGGGCCGGGCGCAGCACGGTGAAGAGGTTGTCGTCGTAGCGTTCCAGCTTGGGGCGCTGATGAGCCGAGATCGCGTCCTCCACGGCCAGTCCGTGCAGTCCGAATTCCGCCGCCACGGCAGCCATTTCGGCTTCCGTCGGCCGGTAAAGTCCAATCCACGCCATGCCGCCGCGCTCTGTCAGGGTCTCGAAGGTCTGCTCGAGGCTCTGCGGCTCGGCGCTGCGGACGCCGTCAACGTAGACGGCGTTATCGATGATAGTCACGGGGCAATTATCCCGTGTCCCCGGGGAATTTGGCGGCAGCGGCCGCAGAACGCGCCGCGCCGGAGGGTGCGGACCGTCACTTCGAGCGGACGGGAGCCAGTGAACTGCCCTGGGCGAGCCTGCTGATCAGCGGCTCGGTGCGGTACGGGATGTGCGTGTGGAGAGCCAGTACGGTCTCCGTCCTGATGACGCCCTTGATCCGCAGGATGGACCGCAGGGCGGCCTGGAGGTGATGCGTGTCGGCGGCCACCACCCGGCACCAGACGTCGCCGCGTCCGGAGATCTCGTGGACTTCCAGGACCTGCGCGATCAGGCGCAGGGCGCCCACCACGCCGTCGAGTTCGCGGTGGTTGACCTCGATGGTGACGAAGGCGACGACGTCGAAGCCCACCGCCTCAAGGTCGATCTCCCGGCCGCCGTCGTGCAGCAAACCGGAGCGCTGCATCCGCCGCAGGCGGGACTGGGCGGTGTTCCGCGCGATGCCCAAGGATTCACTGAGGTCGCCGATCTGGATTCGCGGGTCCCTGATTAGTTCCAGCAGGATTTTCAGGTCGGTGGGGTCCAGACTGTTCAAATCATCACTCCAGTTCACTTTGGCAGCCAGCAATTGACTATTCTAATCAATTTTGACACAGACCTTAGCCCCAATAGGTCATGAAGGCGTCAAACTTTAGGGACCAATTGTCACCGGGCCGGCGGTTCCCCCACCAGAGGGAAAGCGCGCGGCCCGCTTCCATGCAAAGGGCCCGGGCTTGACTGTCTTTAGCGAACTCCGCATGCGCCCGGCCACGGCTGGCCGCCGTGCCTGGGACGCCTCCACCACGGCGCGGCTGGTCATGGCCGGCGTCGTGATTTTCACACTCCTGGTGGGTGCCAATCTGGCGACCCCGTTGTACCCCTTGCTGCAGGCCAGACTCGGCATCACCGCCTTGGCTGTCACGGTGGCCTTCTCCGCCTATGTCCTGGCGCTCGTGGCGACGCTGATGCTCGCCGGACACTGGTCGGACCACATCGGCCGCCGCGCCGCCTTGGTGCTGGCGGTCCTGGTGGGACTGGCAGGCGGCGCCGTCTTCGCCACCGCCGACAGCCTCACAGCGCTCTGTGCCGGCCGGGCGCTCCAGGGCGTTGCGGTGGCACTCGCCACCGGAGCCAGCTCCGCGGCGCTCCGTGAGCTGCTTCCCAGCCGTCCGGAGTGGGCCTCGCGGTTCACGCTCCTGGCCTCCGCCGGTGGAGTCGCCGCCGGGCCGGCCATCGGGGGAGTGCTCTCGCTCCTTCCCGGGCCAACGTCCACGCCGTACTACCTGCATTCCCTTGTCCTGGCGGCCTTACTGGTCCCGCTGTACCTGCTCAAAGCGCGGCCGGCCGTCAGCTCCACTGCAGGGCCCCAGCCGTTGCGGGTGCTGGCACCACGGCGGCCGTCCGTGTCCAGCGAGGCCCGCGGGGCCTTCTGGCTGGCCTCCTCGGTGGGGTTCCTCAGCTTCGCGGTCTTCGGCTTCTGCCTCTCGCTTGCGCCCGGCTACTTTGCGGCGATCGTCCACGCCGAGTCACGGCCGCTGATTGGCCTGTTGGCGGGAGTGACGCTCGGGTCCTCGGCCCTGAGCCAGCTGCTGGCCGTGCGGGGACGCTTTGTGGTGCCGGCCGGGCTGGGCGTGCTGGCGGTATCGGTGCTGCTGATTGCCGCTGCCGCCGCCTGGAGCAGCCCGTGGCTGCTGATCCTGGCGAGCATCACGGCCGGCGTCGGCCAGGGCGTGTCCTTCCGGACCGTGTTCAACGATGTGGCCGGAAAAGTCGAGGCATCGCGCCACGCGCAGATCGTCAGCACCGTCTACGTCATCACCTACCTGGGCAGCGCGTTCCCCGTCATCGGGCTGGGGCTTGCCGCGGGCGTGGTCGGCCTGCAGGCGGCCGTCGCCGGCTTTGTGGTGCTCTGCTCGCTTGCCGCCGGGACCCTCGCGGTCATCACCCTTCGTACGGCCCTGCGCCGGGACGCTTGACAGCGTAGAACCGTGGGCTGCTAGTCCGGCAGCGGACCCTGGTTGCCCTGGATGTGGTCGAACACGAGTGTGGTTTCGGTATGGCCCACAACGGGATCGGTGGCCAGGTTGTCCAGCACCCAGTCGCGCAGGTCCTCGGTGGTGGCCACCGCGATGTGCAACAGGTAGTCCACCGAGCCCGAGGTGTGAAAGGTTGAGAGCACGGCCGGCAGCTTGGGGACCCGTGCGGTGAAGCGGTCGATCTGCTCGCGGTCGTGCGCCCGCAGCCGGACGGCGATCAGTGCCTGCACCGAGCGGCCGATGGCGGACAGGCTGAGCTTGGCTTCGAACCCCTGGATGATCCCGCGCTCGGACAGGGCGCGGGTGCGCATCAACGCGGTGGACGGGGCGATGCCGACGAGTTCCGCCAGCTGCTTGTTGGAGATGCGGGCATCGGCGACGAGGGCCGCGAGCAACCGCTCGTCGATAGCGTCCAGCGGCTCGCCGGCACCCGCGCCCGGCCGAATATTCTTCGCACTGCTATTCACGGATCCTCCTTGACATGTGGTCTATTCATCATAAACGCCCGATTCCGACAGTTCCATTCATCAGCCCTATAAAACTCCGAATTATTGCCAGATACTTGCCACATTTAATGGTGAATATTCATAAGGAGCAAGGTGCTTTCTCAAGACTCGCTGGCCGTTCACGCCGGCCGGAATGGCCTCACTGAACTGGGCGTGCACGCGGTGCCCATCGATCTTTCAACCACGGCGCCGCTTCCCTCGGTGCACGACGGCGGCCTCGCCTATGAGCATATGGCCACCGGCGGCACCCATGTTGAGGGCCAGAGCACGGTCTATCAGCGGCTCTGGAACCCCACCGTGGCCCGCTTCGAGGAGGGCGTCGCCGTCCTGGAGGACACCCCGGAGGCCGTCGCCTTTGCCACCGGCATGGCGGCGTTGAGCGCGGTGCTGCTCGCGGTCGTGGCCACCGGAAAGAAGCACGTGGTCGCGGTCCGTCCCCTGTACGGCGGCAGCGACTACCTGCTCGCCTCGGGGGTCCTCGGCAACGAGGTCACGTTCACCACCCCGGCGGGCGTCCGCGCCGCCCTCCGGCCGGACACCGGACTGGTCATCCTTGAGACGCCGGCTAACCCCAGCCTGGAACTCGTCGACATCGCCCGGGTGGCCGTTGCCGCGGACGGTGTCCCGCTCCTGGTCGACAACACCTTCGCCAGCCCTGTCCTCCAGCAGCCCTTCAAGCACGGTGCCGCGATGGTACTGCACAGTGCCACGAAATTCCTTGGCGGGCACGGCGATGCCATGGGCGGCGTCGTGGCCGCGGCATCGGAATGGACCACCAGGCTGCGCCAGATCCGCGCCGTCACAGGCGGTATCCTGACGCCCTGGCCGGCCTACCTGCTCCACCGCGGGCTGGCGACGCTGCCGGTCAGGGTCCGCGCCCAGCAGGCCAGCGCGCAGAAAGTGGCCGTCACCCTCGCCGGTCACGGGCTGGTCCGGCGCGTCTTCTACCCCGGTCTGCCGGAATGCGATCCGCAGGGCCTGATCGGGACGCAGATGGCCGGCCCCGGTTCGCTGCTGGCCTTTGAGCTCGCCAGCGCTGACCACGCCGAACGGATCCCCTCCGCGGTCCGCATGATCACGCACGCGGTCTCGCTCGGCGGCATCGACACCCTGATCCAGCACCCGGCCGGGCTCACCCACCGGCCGGTGGCCGCCGAGGCCAAGCCGCACGCCAGCCTGCTCCGCGTTTCGGTGGGCCTCGAGGACCCCTCGGATGTGGTGGCCGACCTCGTGCAAGCGATCGAGTCGACGCGCTAGCGGTCATTTTCGCTGGTTCGGCCGGGGTTTCGGCAGCGCCAGGACGTTTTCGCGCCGGTGGGCGGGGGACATGCTCATTCTTCGCACCCGGGACTGGGCATAATGACACTTTGTCCACCCGCTGGGCACTGCGCGGGGCATGTCCCTTGGGGCGGGTGTCCAGTCCCGCGGGACATGCCCATTTTTGGCGCCTGGGACCGGGCATATTGACACTATGTCCACGCGCTGGGCACTGCGCGGGGCATGTCCCTTGGGGCGGGTGTCCAGTCCCGCGGGACATGCCCATTCTTCGCGCCTGGGACCGGGCACAATGACATTATGTCCAGCCGTTGGGCCCGGCGCGGGGCATGTCCCTGAGCCGTGCCCTCCCGGCCCCCGGCCCCCGGGCCAAGACTCCCGGGCCAAGACTCCCGGACGAATCAGCGAAAAGGCGCGCCAGCCCTGCGGTCGTTCCAGCGCTACGGTGCCGGTGCGCGGGGCACCGGCTGCTGCCGTGCGGGATGCACGACGGCGGTGATCACCGCCGTCGTGCACGCCAGCCCGATCACGGTAAGGGCAAGGGCCGTCCAGCCGAGTGACTGGAAGACCAGCCCGCCGGCCCAGCCGATGATGCTCGAGCCCAGGTAGTACGCAAGGTTGTAGAGCGAGGCCGCCTGGGCGCGGCCGGTCGTGGCAATGACTCCGGTCCAGCCCGCGCCGACGCTGTGCGCCGCGAAGAAGCCGCCGGTAAACAGCAGCAGGCCCGCCATGATGAGGGCCAGCAGCTGGGTGAGCGTCATCGCCAGGCCGACTACCATCAGCACGGTTCCGGCGATCAGGACGCTGCGCCGCCCGAACCGCAGCGTCAGCCCGCCGGCCCAGCGTGAGGACACCGTTCCGGACAAGTAGGCGAGAAAGATCAGGCTAATGACGGCGGCGGGCAGGCTGAAGGGTTCCCCGGTAAGCCGGAAGCCGAGGTAGTTGTAGACCGCCACGAAGCCGCCCATCAGCAGGAACGCCTGGACGTAGAGGGCCAGGAGCCGGGGATTCCGGCCGTGGCCCGCCAGGGTCCGGAGCGCGCCGCGGAAGCCGCTGGCCGCCGCAGCCGTGAATCCCCGCGCCTGCGGCACCAGGACCAGGAACAACACGGCTGCCGCCGCGGCCAGGAGGGAGACGGCCAGCGCCGCGGCCCGCCATCCCCACAGCTCGCCGACGACGCCGGCCAGCAGCCGGCCGGAGAGTCCGCCCAAGGTGGTGCCCGCGACGTAGCTTCCGGCCGCCATGGCGGCGTGGGCCTTGTTGACCTCCTCGTTGAGGTACGCGATCGCGATTGCGGGGATGCCGCCCAGGGCCATACCCTCCAGCATCCGCAGACCCAGGAGCATCGGAAAGGTTGTGGCGAGCGGAACCAGCAGCCCCAGGACAGTGGCGCCGGAGATGCCCCACATCATGGCCCGGACCCGGCCGATCCGGTCGGCCAGGAAAGACCATGGGAGTACGGTCACGGCGAGTCCCACGGTGGCCAGCGAGATGGTCAGGGCCGCTTCCGCCGCCGTGACCTGCAGGTCCGCCGCCATCATGGGCAGCACCGCCTGGGTGGAATACAGCTGGGCGAAGGTCGCGACGCCGGCGAAGGCCAGTCCGGCAAGAACCTTTCTGTACGCCGCGGATCCTTTCGGATGTCCCGCCCAGGCGGGAGCGTCCGCGTGAGCCGCAGCCGCAGCGGGAGCCGCAGCCGCAGCGGGAGCCGCGCCGTCAGCGGCCGGGTGGACGCCGTCGGAAGACGGGACGGGTGGCCCGGGCGGAACGCGTGCGGCGGCGCGGCGGGGCAATGCGGGTCGTGGCATCCAACCACCTTAGGCCTCGACCAAGGCCTGCATCCAATGCATGTTTGCCATGGAATCAATGTCAAGTACGGAACGGATGAGGACAGCCGGTGCCATGGACGAGGAACGCAAACAACTCGTGCAACTGCTTCCGCTGCTGCCACTGTTGGCCGGGCTCGGGCGCACCCAGCACACCATCGGCGGGTTCGGCTTAACGGGTGGTGGTCAGTCGCCGGCGGGCAGCCCTGCCGTCACGTCCGCGACCACCTCCGCCACGGAACCGGTCCGCGCCTGCCGCCAGCCTGTGCCGGCCCAGAGGTTCAGCCGCTCCGGGTCCCCGGCAGCAGCCGCGGCCGCGCGCAGCGGAGCGGTGAGGTGATGGATGGCCGGATAGGCCTCGGGTGCGTGGGGGTGGTCCCGGACGAACTCATTGACCAGCGCCCGGGCCTGGCGGCCAGTGAAAGCGGCGGTGAGCCGGGTCCGGGTGAAGTGCGGGCTGGCCAGGGCATCCTTGTGCAGCTGCCGGGCTCCGCTCTCATCCGTCCGAAGGAACGCGGTGCCCAGCTGGGCGGCGTCGGCTCCGGCGGCCAGCACGGCGTCCAGCCCGGAGCGGTCCATGACCCCGCCGGCGGCAATCAGCGGGAGCCCGACGGCGGACCGCACCCGGGCGACCAGCTCCGCCGTCGTAGCCGGCTGAACGCAACCCGGTAGGAACGCGGCACTGTGACCGCCGGCGCTCGCATGCTGGACCACGAGCGCGTCCGCGCCGCGTTCGGCGGCCTGTAGCGCTTCGGCCTCAGTGGTGATCGTGGCGAGCACCGCGGAGCCCGCCCGGCGCAAGGCTCGTATCACCTCCGCGCCCGGCAGCCCGAAGGTGAAACTGACCAGTTCCAGCGGATCCTCCAGCAGCGCGTCGATCTTGGCCTGCCAGTGATCGTCGTCGTCGAACCGCAGCGGCGGGAGCTGCACCCCGTAACGGGCGGCATCGACGCGGAGCTCGGAGCGGTAGGCCTCGAGCTCCGCGCGCAGGCCATCTGTCGGCTTCAGCCGGGGGCGATCGGGGACAAAGACGTTCATCCCGAAACGTGCCCCGGAGCCCCGGGTGTTGCGGATTTCTGCCGTCATGGCGTCCACGGTCTTGTACCCCGCGGCGAGAAAGCCCAGGCCCCCGGCGGCGTGCACGGCGGTGACGAAGGCCGGCGTGGACGTGCCGCCGGCCATCGGAGCGGCGATGATGCGGGTACCGAAGAGGGCGTGCGGCATGGCTCACTCCTGGAGGCGATTCAGTAGGCTGGTCTGGTGACCCATTCTGACATCCCGCCGGCGGCGGACGCTGTGTCCCCTCATACCCATGCGGTCTCTACGCCTTCCACGCCGGTGTCCTCGCCGTCGCCGGCAACCGGGCCGGCAACCGGGCCGTCCCCCGCACGGGCCCCTGCAGCCGGTGCCGTGATTGGCCTTGATATTGGCGGAACGAAGACCCGAGGCGTCCGCTTCGAGGACGGCCAGGCGGTGGCCGATGAATCGGTGGGCAGCTCCAACGTCCAGAACGTCAGCCGGGAGGAAGCCGCGCGTCACCTCGCGGAGCTCTTTGCCCTGATCGGAGGGGGAGCCGTGGGCCAGGTCTATGCGGGAGCGGGCGGCATCGATACCGACGCCGACGCCGCGGCGCTCGCTGCCCTGATTGCCCCGCATGTGCCGGGCGCCCGGATCACCGTGGTCCACGATTCACGCCTGCTGCTGGCCGCAGGCGGGGCGAACACCGGCGTTGCCGTAATCGGCGGTACCGGCTCGGCAGCCTGGGGCAGGAACGGCCACGGCGACGAGGCGCGCGCCGGCGGCTGGGGTTATCTGCTGGGCGACGAAGGCAGCGGCTACTGGCTGGGCCGCGAGGCGGTCCGCCATAGCCTGCGCCGCATGAACCTGGGGCTGGAACCGGACGAGCTGACCATGGCGCTGCTGGCCTCCTGCGGCGTGGAGGGCCCCGCCAAGCTGATCGCGCTCTTCCACTCCACGGACACCGGACGCCGTTACTGGGCCCAGCGGGCCCGGTCCGTGCTCGAGGCCGCCGCCGCCGGCCATGCCGCCAGCCAGGCGCTCGTGGACCAGGCCGGTCGCGATCTTGCCGGACTCGCGGTCCAGTGCGTGCGGCAGCTGGGCATCGACGGCCCGGTGATCCTCGGCGGCGGACTCGGCATGAACGTGCCACGGCTGCAGGAGTCTTTCCGCTCGGCCCTGGCGGCCGCAGGGATCAGCGACGTGCGCGTCTTGGAGCGGGAGCCCGTCTTCGGAGTGCTCCAGCTCGTGGCCGAACAGGACAAGTCCGGCCTGAACCACACCCGCCAGGGCTAGTCCCGCCGCTACGCTGGGGGAATGAGCCTGAACTTCGACACCCGCCCTGCCGCCTACGCCGTCATCATCCGTGACGGCGCCATCCTGCTGGCGTACTGGAAACAGGGCGGCAAGGAAGGCTGGACCCTGCCCGGCGGAGGCCTCGATCTGGCCGAGCATCCGGTGGATGGGTGCCGGCGGGAAGTCTACGAGGAAACCGGGTACGACGCCGAGATCGGCACCATGCTGGGGATCGACGTCGGGCACTGGCCTGCCGAGATCCGGATCGACGGCGGCGAACGGGACTTCCAGTCCCTGCGCCTTGTCTACGAGGCGGAGATCACCGGCGGGGAGCTGCGGCACGAGGTGAACGGCAGCACCACCCACGCGGCCTGGATCCGGCTGGCCGACGTCGACGGGCTGAACAAGGTCTCGCTGGTGGACGCCGCGTTCCGGCTCTACCGTGAGCGGCCGCTAAACGGCAAACTTCCCTGACGGTTTGCCCTAGCCACGCCGGGGCAGGCATGGATAGCATAGGAGCGCCGCCGGCACGCGCCGGCGATAGAGGCAACGACGAAGCGGTAACAGGAGCGGGGAGGTGGAGACGATGACTGCACTTGCGCAGCGCGCGATGCGCGCCGATACCAGCCACATCAGTACTCCTGCCCCGGCTTTTAGCACCTCCTAGCCCGCATCAGCTGCCTGGTTCCCAGTGAACCGCCAGCGCGGCAGGTGCACCGGGGCCCCAGCCAAGGGACTTCGTTGACTTCTCCTTTTGTACGCCCCTCGTTTGTACGACCGGGCGCTCCAGACGCCGCCAAAACCAGCCACACCATCGATGCAACCGCAGGTCCGGACCGCTACGGCTACACCCCTGCAGTCGCCGCGCACTTCGCGGCCAACCCCGTGCCGGCCGGCACCGGCACGGGCCGGGTTGTCCGGGTGGACCGGAACCTGGTTCTCGTCGCCGCCCGGGACGGGGCGCTCCACCTGCCCTATCCGCGCGGCGGGGACCTTCCCGCGACCGGGGACTGGGTCTGGCTCGGCACCAATACTGCGGGGGAGCCCGCCATCGTGGGAGTTTTGCCGCGCCACTCGGAGCTGAGCCGCAAACGCGCCTTCGAAGGGTCTTCGGAGCCGCAGGTGCTCGGCGCCAACATGGACGTCGTCGGCGTCGTCGTCCCGGTGGACCGCCCGCTCACGCACAACCGGCTCGAACGCACCCTCGTCGCCGCCTGGGACTCCGGCGCCACACCGCTGGTGATCATCACCAAGGCGGACCTCCGGGACGTGGCGGACGACGTCGTGGGGCAGGTCATGCGCCAGGCCGCCGGCGTCGCCGTGGTCACCACCTCGGCCGAGCAGGGCGACGGTCTCGATGAACTGCTGGGCCATCTGCCGCCCGGCGGAACGCTTGTGCTGCTTGGACCCTCGGGCGCGGGCAAATCCACGCTCATCAACGCCCTCGTCGGCTTCGAGGCGCAGGAAACCGGTGCGGTCCGGGCGGGGGACGGGAAGGCTGGCACACCACGACGTCCCGTGAACTCGTGCCGCTGGCGGGCGGGGCCGTGCTGATGGAAACCCGGGCGTGCGCGGCTTCGGACTTTTCGATGCGGATGACGCGATGGCGGAGATCTTTGGCGACCTGGAGGACCTCTTCGGGGCGTGCCGCTTCTCCGACTGCGCCCACGGCCGGGAACCGGGCTCTGCCGTGCAGGCCGCGCTCGCGGACGGCTCCCTCGATGACCGCCGCTGGACGAGCTATTTGAAGCTGCAGCGCGAAGTCGCCGCCCTGGGCCGGCGCCACGACGCGGCAGCGAGCCGGGCGTATCAGCGGGAGTGGCAGCAAAAGCTCGCAGCTGCCGGCAAAAGCCAGCGCCCGGCGGAGCCGCTGACGGGGCGCAGCGACAAAAGCAACGCGGGGTCACTCCGCGCCCATTCCGCCGGGTGGAATGGGCGCGGAGTGACCCCGCGTTGCATGGCACACATCCAAAAGGCAGTCTGCTACGAAGCAACGTGCGGTCTCCTACGAATCGAGACGGCAGCCGCTGCGGCACTGACTTTCTCGCCGTCGCTGGCTACGCTGGGTTCTACCCGCTTTGCAGCAAAAAATCAGCATGCATATGATCAGTTGGCCGGACGGTCCGTCGTCGCCGCCAACAGTTAGGTAAGCCCGGAAATGGCTGAAGCCATGATCGAGTTCCAGAGTGTCACCAAGCAGTACCAAAGCGGGCAGGCTGCCGTAGATGATCTGACCATGTCCATTGACAAAGGGGCCATCACGGTTTTTGTCGGCCCCTCCGGCTGCGGGAAAACCACCTCGCTGCGGATGATCAACCGCATGGTCGAGCCGACGTCGGGAACCATCACCGTGGGCGGCGAGGACGTCACCTCGGTTCCGGCGGCCAAGCTGAGGCGGTCCATGGGCTACGTTATGCAGTCCTCCGGGCTGATGCCGCACCGTTCCGTGCTGGACAACATCGCCACCGTGCCCCGGCTTAACGGAGTCTCCAAGACCGAGGCGCGGAAGCGCGCGCAGGAACTGCTCGACGTCGTCGGCCTGGCCTCGTCGCTGGGCAAGCGCTACCCCTCACAGCTGTCCGGCGGCCAGCAGCAGCGCGTCGGCGTGGCCCGGGCGCTCGCGGCCGACCCGCCCGTGCTCCTTATGGACGAACCTTTCAGCGCCGTCGATCCCGTGGTGCGCGACGAACTCCAGCAGGAGCTCCTCCGGCTCCAGCGGGACCTGGCCAAGACCATTGTCTTCGTCACCCACGACATCGACGAGGCCACGGTGCTGGGGGACAAGGTGGCAGTATTCGGCCTCGGCGGCAAACTGGCGCAGTACGCGACCCCCGAGGAAATCCTGCGCGCCCCCGCGAACGACTTCGTGGCGTCCTTCGTGGGCCGGGACCGCGGCTTCCGGCACCTCGGGTTCAGCCCCTCCGACGGCGTCACCATCCACCAGGCCCGGACCGTCACCCCGGAGCAGCTCCAGCACGACGGCGGCATCCCGGACGAGTGGCAGCTGGTGGTCGACGGCGGGCTGGGCCCCCTCGGCTGGGCCGGCCCCGGCGCGGTCACCGGAGCCGTCCCGGCGATGGTCCCCGGCGGTTCGCTCTTCCGCAAGGGTGACACACTCCGGCGCGCGCTCGACGCGGCCCTTTCCTCGCCCTCCGGACTCGGCGTTGCCGTGGACTCCGAGGGCCGGGTAGCCGGTGTCATCAAGGCCGATGAGGTGCTCGCCGTGATCGAATCGGACCGCGTGGCCCGGCAAGGCGCGCTCTGATGGACTGGTTCCTGGCCAACAGCGGGCAAGTCGTCAGCCTGGCCGGCCAGCACCTCGTCCTGGCTATCCTGCCGATGATCTTCGGCTTGCTGATTTCCATCCCGCTCGCCCAGTTCGCGAGGCAGAACCGTGCCCTGCGCTCGGTGGTCCTGACGGCCTCCTCGCTGCTCTACACCATTCCCTCGCTGGCGCTTTTTATCATCCTCCCCACCATTCTCGGTACCCGGATCCTGGATCCCGTCAACGTGGTGGTGGCCCTGACGGTCTACGCCGTCGCACTGCTGGTCCGTGGCGCGCTGGATTCCTTCGACTCCGTGGACGAGGACCTCCGGCAGGCCGCCGTCGCGATGGGATTCAAGCCGTTCGCCCGCTTTCTGCAGATCGACCTGCCGCTGTCGCTGCCGGTGCTGTTTGCCGGGCTGCGGGTGGTCTCGGTCAGCAACATCTCCCTTGTCAGCGTCGCGGCACTGCTCGGCATCGGGAACCTCGGAATGCTGTTCACCTCGGGGCTGCAGCGCGACTTCGTCACCGAGGTGATCGTGGGCATCATTGCCATCCTCATCCTCGCGCTGCTGATGGACGCCGTGCTGGTGCTTCTGGAGCGGTTGCTGACGCCGTGGACCCGAGCCGCCGCAGCGCAGGGGCCCACCCCGGACAGGGCGGCCCTTCCGTCCGCGGCACAGCGGTTTTCGCGTCTCCCGTCCGGCGGGGGGAACGCATGAGTAACGTCGTCACGGACACCTTCGCCTGGCTCGCCGAGCCGGAGCACTGGTCCGGCAGCGCCGGGATCCCGGCGCGGCTGACCGAACACCTGCAGTACACGGGCCTGGTGATGCTGATTGCCACCGCCATCGCCATTCCCATCGGACTGTATGTCGGGCACACCGGCCGCGGGCGGGTGGCCGTCGTGGCCCTCGCCGGCGCCCTCCGCGCTTTGCCCACCCTCGGCCTGCTGACGCTCTTCGTCCTGCTGGCCGGCATCGGGCTCATGCCGCCGGTGTGGGCCCTTGTGATCCTGACCGTGCCGCCTCTGCTTGCCGGGACCTACGCCGGCATTTCCAGCGTCGACCGGAACGTCGTGGACGCTGCGCGGGCCATGGGCATGACCGAACTCCAGGTGCTCTTCCGCGCCGAGTTCCCCAACGCGCTGCCGGTGATGTTCGGCGGCTTCCGGACCGGTGTCCTCCAGGTGATCGCCACCGTCTCGGTGGTGGCATACATTAACCTCGGTGGCCTCGGCCGCTATCTGTTCGACGGGCTTGTCCTGTCCGATTTCCCGCAGATGCTGGGCGGTTCCCTCCTCATCGCGGGGCTCGCCATCGCCATCGACCTGGTCCTTGCCCTTTTCCAGCGGCTCTTCCTGTCACGGGGGGCCTCATCCCAGCCAAACCGGAGCCAGCAGGCTGCGGTGGATCTCACAGATTCCGTAACCCCGGAGCCTGTTGTTCAAGGAGGTACGTCATGAAAGAACCCCGCCCCCAAGCACTTGCCAGGCGCGCATTCGGCGGCCTGGCCGCCGGCCTGGGCCTGGCCATGGCCCTGTCCGCCTGCGGAGGCTCATCCAATCCGCTCTCGTCCGCCCCCGCCACCGGCAGTGCCGCGTCCGGCTCAGCCCTCGTGATCGGTTCCGCCGATTTCCCCGAGAGCCAGATCATCGCCGAGGTCTATGCCGGTGCGCTGAACGCGGCCGGCATCACGGCGAGCACCAAGCCGAACATCGGTTCCCGCGAGGTCTACTTCAAGGCCGTCCAGGACGGCTCGGTGGATGTCATCCCCGATTACAGCGGCAACCTGCTGCTGCACGTCAGCAAGGATGCCACAGCGGTCTCTGCCGAGGACATCTTCAAGGCGCTGCCCGGCAAGCTGCCGGAGGGCCTTGCCGTGCTCGAGGCCTCGAAGGCCGAGGACAAGGACGCGATGGTGGTCACCAAGGCCACCGCCGAGAAGTACAAACTGAAGTCCCTCGAGGACCTGGCCAAGGTCTGCGGCGAGATCGTGGTGGGCGCCCCGGCGACCTTCGCCGAGCGCGCCTACGGCCTGCCGGGCCTGAAGAAGAACTACAACTGCGTCCCCAAGAAGCTGGAACCGTTCAGCGACGGCGGCGGCGCCGTTACGCTGAAGGCCCTGCTCTCGGACCAGGTCCAGGTGGCCGATATCTACACCACCACCCCGTCCATCGCGGACAACGATCTGGTGGTGCTCGAAGACCCGAAGAACAACTTCATCGCCCAGCAGGTCCTGCCTCTCTACAACAAGGCCAAGATGACGGACAAGGCGAAAGAAGCCCTGAACTCGGTCTCCAAGGTCCTCACCACGGACGACCTGATCAACCTCAACCGCGCGGTCAGCGGAAGCCAGAAGCAGAACCCCAAGGACGCTGCGGCCGCATGGCTCAAGGACAAGGGACTGGTCATGTAGGGCGCACCTCCTTCATTTCCTGACGTACGACGGCGGCTGCCGGACTTTGCCTCACGGCGGGGTCCGGTTGCCGCCGTCGTGTTTGCCGCGGTGGTCCCGGTGCCTGTGACGGCCGGAAACGGCTGTGAGACATGACGCGGACGCAGTACATCCGCCATATGGCATATTTGATGAATGGCAGAATTCAAGCAGTCCACCAAGCTTCATAATGTCCTCTACGACATCCGTGGACCGATCCTCCAAGCCGCCCAGCAGATGGAGGCCGAGGGACACCGCATCCTCAAGCTGAATATCGGCAACCCGGCGCCGTTCGGTTTCGAAGCCCCGGACGCGATCCTGGTGGACATGATCCGGCACCTGCCGCACGCCCAGGGCTACAGCGATTCCCGCGGGATATTCTCCGCCCGCACCGCAGTGTCGCAGTACTACCAGACCCGCGGAATCCAGAACATCCACGTCGATGACATCTACCTGGGTAACGGCGTCAGCGAGCTCATCACGATGTCGCTCATGGCGCTGCTGAACGACGGCGATGAGGTCCTGATCCCCACACCGGACTACCCGCTGTGGACTGCCTCCGTGGCCCTCGCCGGCGGCAGGCCCGTGCACTACCTCTGCGATGAGGACTCCGGCTGGCAGCCGGATCTGGAGGACCTCGAAGCGAAGATCACCCCGCGCACCAAGGGCCTCGTGGTGATCAACCCAAACAACCCCACGGGTGCGGTCTACCCGGAGGCCACGCTGAAGAAGATCGTGGCCCTCGCCGAGAAGCACGGCCTGGTGCTCTTCGCGGACGAGATCTACGAGAAGATCCTCTACGAGGACGCCGTGCACGTGAACATGGCCAGCCTCACCGGGGACGACGTCCTCTGCCTGACGTTCAGCGGTCTCTCCAAGGCCTACCGGGTCTGCGGCTACCGGGCCGGCTGGATGGCCATCTCCGGACCCAAGAAGGATGCCGCGGACTACCTCGAGGGCATCAGCCTGCTCGCGAACATGCGCCTGTGCGCCAACGTCCCGGCGCAGCACGCGATCCAGACGGCGCTCGGCGGGTACCAGAGCATCAACGATCTGATCCTCCCCGGCGGGCGCCTGCTTGAGCAGCGGAACAAGGCCTACGACATGCTCAACGCCATCCCCGGCGTCAGCACACAGCAGGCGCGGGGTGCCATGTACTTGTTTCCGAAGCTTGATCCCGAGGTGTACCGCATCCGCGACGACGAGAAATTCGTCCTGGACCTGCTGCGCGAGCAAAAGATCCTCGTCTCCCACGGCCGCGCCTTCAACTGGGTCCGCCCCGACCACTTCCGGATGGTCACGCTGCCGCTGGTGAAGGACCTCGAAGAGGCAATCAACCGCATGGCGGACTTCCTGAGCCGGTACAAGGGCAACTAGCCTGAGGACAGCAGCGCGGCATGGGTGCTCCCATGTGTCCCTAACGGAGGCTGCGTGAACCGGAAAGAGGCCCTTGATGGCAGACGTCGTGAGATTTACGAAGAACTCCTCAGCCACCCTGAAGGCGCGCAAGGGTTTCAGCCTGAAGGACTCGGATCCGGACTCCACCCCGGGCTATGACGGGGACAAAAACGCCGGCGAAGAACTGCTCGCTGACCTGGATGACAACCTCGCGCAGCTCCAGGAGCAGCTATTTGCCGGGTCCAGGTTCGGCAGCACCCGGCGCATCCTGCTCATCCTGCAGGCCATGGACACCGCCGGAAAGGGCGGAATTGTCACGCACGTGATGGGCTCCATGAACCCGCAAGGGGTCCAGCTCAAGTCGTTCAAGGCCCCCACCCCGGAGGAGAAGTCCTATGACTTCCTGTGGCGGATCGAGAAGGAAGCGCCGGCCGCGGGCATGGTGGGCGTCTTCGACCGTTCCCACTATGAAGACGTGCTCATCCACCGGGTCCACAGCTGGGCCAGCCCCGAGGAACTCGAGCGCCGCTACACCGCCATCAACGACTTCGAGGCCCGGCAGACGGCGGCCGGCACCACGATCGTCAAGGTCATGCTCAACATCAGCCGGGACGAGCAAAAGGAACGCCTGCTGGCGCGGCTGGACGACCCGGCCAAGCTCTGGAAATACAGCAGCAACGACCTCAAGGAACGGGCCTTCTGGACCGACTACATGGACGCCTACCAGGCGGCCTTCGACAAGACGAGCTCCAAGGCAGCCCCGTGGCACGTGGTGCCCGCCAACAAGAAGTGGTACGCCCGGGTCGCGGTCCAGCAGCTGCTGCTGGAGGCCCTGGAGGGGCTGAAGCTGCAGTGGCCGGTACCTGATCTGGACGTCGGCATGGAGCGGGAGCTGGTGGAACGCTCCTGAGTCCGGCCCGGGGCGCCCGGCCGGTCTGCGTGCCTAGCCGGTCTGCGCGGCTTGGTCGCGGGCTGCGGCGAGCCGCTTGCGGGCGCCCGGCCGGTCCGCGTGCCTAGCCGGTCTGCGCGGCCTGGTCGCGGGCTGCGGCAAGCCGCTTGCGGGCGCCCTCGAGCCACTGCTCGCAGCGCTTGGCCAGCGCCTCGCCGCGTTCCCACAGCGCGAGGGATTCCTCCAGGCTCGCACCGCCGGCTTCCAGCTTGCCGACGACGCCGAGGAGTTGTTCGCGGGCGTCCTCGTAGCTCAGGGCCTCGATGTCGGTGTTGGGGTTCGTTTCAGCTGCCATGGCGTACTGCTCCTTGCTGGTCCCGGAGGACGGGTGGTTCTGGAAAATGTCATCGACCCGGGCGGAGTCCGCCGGGTCAGTCGTCGGCGGGCTCCTGGCCTCCGGTGGACTCCGCACTGAAGCGGCCGCCGGCCACGCGTACCGTCAATGCCGTGCCCGACGGGGCCTGGCCGGGGTGGCGCACCACTTCCCGGCCCGCTCCCGGAACCAGCTCACCCCCGGCGAGCTGCACGACGGCGTAGCCGCGGTCCAGCGTTTTCTGGGGAGACAACGCCCGGATCTGCGACTTGAGGTGGATCAGCTGATCGGCAGCCCGGACGACGGCGGTGGTGATCGCCGCGCGGGAGCGGCCCTTGAGCCGCTCGACGTCGTCGTTCCGTGTGGTGACCATACCCTCGGGGGACGCCAGCACCGGGCGGGAGCGCAGCGAAGCCAGCCGGTCGGTCTCCCGTTCCACCAGCCGGGCGGCTCCGCGCCGTAGCTGGTCCCGGGCCTGCCGGACGCGGGCGAGCTCTTCCACCACATCGGGGACGATCCGTTTGGCGGCGTCGGTGGGGGTCGAGGCGCGCAGGTCCGCCACATCGTCAAGGATCGGCCGGTCCGCCTCATGGCCGATGGCGCTCACCACCGGCGTCACAGCACCGGCCACGGCGCGGATGAGTTCCTCGTTGCTGAAGGGCAGCAGATCTTCGAGGGCGCCGCCGCCACGGGCAATGACAATCACGTCCACTTCGGGGCGGGCATCCAGCTCGCGCAACGCGCCGATGATCTGCGCGACGGCGGTGTTTCCCTGGACCGCCACTTCACGGATCTCGAATTCGACGGCGGGCCAGCGCAGCGCCGCATTGCGCAGCACATCCTTCTTGGCGTCCGAATCCCGGCCGGTGATCAGGCCGATCCGGTGGGGGAGCAGGGGCAGCCGCTTCTTCCGGGCGTCCAAAAACAGGCCCTCGGCAGCGAGGGCCTGGCGGAGCCGCTCTATCCTGGCCAGCAAATCGCCGAGCCCCACCGGCCTGATGTCCTTGACGGACATACTCAGCCGTCCGGTCTTCAGCCAGAAGTCGGCCTTGAGCAGGGCCACCACACGGGAGCCGCGTTCCAGCGGCGTCTCCTGGCGGTCCAGCACGTTGGTCCAGACGGACGCCGGGAGGGAGATCTCCGCGTCGACATCACGCAGGGTCAGATAGGCGTTGGTGCCGCGCCGGTTCAACTCGATGACCTGTCCTTCGACCCAGGCGGAGGGCGCCCGGTCGATGTGCATCTTGAGCTTTTGGGACATCAGCTGCAGCGGCCAGGGGTTGTCCGGACTGGTTTCCGCAGCTGTGGCCGGTACTGTGGTGGCCGCCGCGACGTCCTCAGACACGCCCGTACCCCGTGGCGGAGATTGCCTTGTGCATGTGTGCTGGTCCTTTGCGGGGCTGTGGTTGTCGAAGGGCTGGGTCTACTGAAGGGCTGGGTCTGTCGAAGGGCTGTGTCTAATGAATTGCTGTGTCTGCCGGCTGCGGATTGTCTGCTCAACTCTATCCATAGCTTTACCACCAGAGCCTGACTTTATAGATCCCGGGACCGCCGCCGTAGGATGGCACTACTCCCGGCCTCCCCCTTCCTAGGATTTTCTCTTGCGCACTTTTGTCTCGGCTCTGGCTGTTCTCATCGGGCTTGTTATGGCAGCTATCGCCGTACCGGCCATGTGGGTGGACCGGAATATCGTCCAGGAGGACGGTTTCGTGGCCCTGACCGCGCCGCTCGGCACGGACCCCGTCTTCCGGCAGCGGCTGGCTGCGGCCGCCGTCGGCAGCCTCGGTTCGGACCGGATCCCCGAAGTCCTCACCGAACTGGCTCGGCCGGTCCTGGAGAGCGCGGCGACGTCCCTGACCGGTCTGCCCGGGTATCCCGAGGCCTGGACAGAGACCCTGCGCAAGAGCCACCGGCTGAGTTTTGTCGACCCGGACACCCGGCCCGCTGAAATCGACGGGGTGAGCGCCCTAACCCTAGACGCCGCGCCGCTGGCCGGGCTGGTAGCCAAACAGGTGGCCGAGGCCACCCGATTGCCGCTGGAGGCCCCCGACCAGGTCCTGATCAAAATCGGGCAGCCCAGCCAGCGGCAGTTCCTCGAGCGGGTTTCTGCTTACGCCCCGATGGGCTACGCCGCGGGCGTCGGTGCCGTTATCTCGTTCGCCATCGCCCTGGTTGCGGCCCGGCGCCGCTGGACCGTTCTCGCCGGAGCGGGGGCGGGCGCCCTCGTGCTGGCAGGCGCCTGGAAGCTGGCTTCTGACGCCGCCGGGGCTGCGGTGGCACGGAAGAAGAGCGGTAACGAGGTCGCGGAGATTTTCAAACGCGAGTTTGTTGCAGCCTCCACCGGCAGTTTCGGGCAATGGATCCTGGTCGCCGTGGTGCTTGGCGGGATGCTGCTGGCCCTGGGGCTGATGGTCCGGGTACTCGGCGGACGCCGCAGCGGCTGACCGGCATATTCGTTAGGTCGTCGGGGGTTTGGTGTCTGAGTAGAGGAGCGCGGTGGCCGGACTCTGGGACATGCCCCGCGTCGGGGGCAGCGGATGGACATAGTGTCATTGTGCCCAGTCCAAGGTGCGAAGAATGGGCATGTCCCGCTGGACTGGACACCGGCTCAAAGGGACATGCCCCGCGTCGGGGGCAGCGGATGGACATAGTGTCATTATGCCCAGTCCAAGGTGCGAAGAATGGGCATGTCCCGCAGCGCGAAAAGGTCCAGGCTCCGTCTGACCCGACGACCTAACGAAAATGACCTCTAGCCGCAGCCTGCAGGCAGGGCCCACAACGGGCTGCAGCCAACACCGGTAGGATTGAGGGATGACGTCCACCGCTGTTTCCATTCCGATGCCAACCGTTCCGCGCCGTCGGCGCACTCCGGAAGACGTGCTGGCGGCGGCCCCCGTACCAGGTCCCAAAAAGGTGCTGCTGGCAGCCCCGCGCGGCTACTGTGCCGGCGTCGACCGGGCTGTTATTGCGGTGGAAAAAGCCCTGGAACATTACGGCCCCCCGGTGTACGTGCGCAAGCAGATCGTGCACAACGTGCACGTGGTCAGCTCCCTGGAGGAAAAGGGGGCCATCTTCGTTGAAGAAACCGACGAGGTGCCCGAGGGGGCCCTGGTGATCTTCTCGGCCCACGGCGTCTCGCCCGCAGTGGTCCAGTCCGCCGAGGACCGTGGCCTGCGCACCATCGACGCCACCTGTCCGCTGGTGACCAAGGTGCACAAAGAGGCGGTCCGCTTCGCGAAAGACGATTTCGACATCCTGCTGATCGGCCACGACGGCCACGAGGAAGTCGAAGGCACCGCAGGCGAAGCCCCCGAACACATCCAGATCATCAACGGCCCGCACGAGGTCAACAAGGTCACCGTCCGGGACCCGGAGAAAGTCATCTGGCTCTCCCAGACCACGCTCAGTGTGGACGAGACCATGGAGACCGTCCGTCTGCTTAAGGAGCGGTTTCCCACCTTGCAGGATCCGCCCAGCGACGACATTTGCTACGCGACCACCAACCGCCAGGTGGCGATCAAGAAGATCTCGCCCCAGGCCGACCTGGTGATTGTCGTGGGCTCGGCCAACTCCTCGAACTCCGTTCGGCTGGTCGAGGTGGCGCTGGAATATGGTGCGAAGGCCTCCTACCGGGTGGACTTCGCCAACGAGGTCGACGAGGCGTGGTTCGAGGGCGTCGCCACCGTCGGCGTGACCTCGGGTGCCTCCGTCCCGGAGGTTCTGGTCAAGGACGTCCTGCGGCTCCTGGCCGACTACGGGTACGGCTCGGTCGAGGAAGTGGTCACGGCGGAGGAGGACCTGCTGTTCTCGCTGCCCAAGGAACTCCGTGCCACGCTGAAGCAGGCCGGCGATGTCACCCGCGCCCTCGGCGGCCGCGGCGCACGCACCGCCCAGACGTCCTGACCCGGCACCCCTAGGCTGCGGACTCGCCGGACTCCGGCTCCGGCTCCCGCCGGGGTCCGGGCCCCGTATCCCTCCGGGACCCGCTCCCGGATACGAGCTCTGACCCGTTGCCCGGCTGAAGTTCCGGGGCCGCCACGGACCGCGGCGTGACCTCGACGGCAGCGGGTGTGGCCAGCCCCGCTGCGTCGAGGGCGTTGAGCTTGCGGGCGGTCGGCAGAACTCTCGCCTCGAGCGTGCCCACCATGGAGTTGTAGCGGTCCACCGAGGTTTTGAGCGAGGCGCCGAGTTTGGTGACGTTCTCGCCCAGCGTCCCCATCCGCTCGTAGAGCTGGTGCGCGAGCTCGAAGAGTTCCCGGGCGCTGTCCGTGAGGACGTCCTGACGCCAAGTGAACGCGACGGACTTCAGCACCGCCAGCAGGGTCCCCGGCGAGGCGAGCACCACGTTCCTGGACAAGGCATAGTCCAGCAGTGCCGGATCCGCCGAGAGCGCGGCCGCCAGAATCGACTCCGCGGGCAGGAAACAGACCACCAGCTCGGGGGAGTTGCCGGGGATGTCCCAGTATTTCTTGTTGCTCAGTGCATCGACGTGGGCCTTCAGTGCCTTCGCATGGGCCAGGAGGTGCGCCTGCTGCCCGGCCGGTGAGGCAGCGCCGCTCCGGCCGGACGTGCCGAGTTCCTGGGCCTCAAGGTAGGACGCGAGCGGCACCTTGGCATCGACCACCAGTTGCTTCTGGCCAGGGAGCTGCACCACGAGGTCCGGCCGGACACTGGTGTCGGTCGCGGCACTGTGCAGCTGTTCGTGGAAATCGACGTGCCGCAGCATCCCGGCAGCCTCAACCACCCTGCGGAGCTGGACTTCACCCCACTGGCCGCGGGCACTATTGGACCGCAGCGCGGACTCCAGGGCAAGGGTGGACCGCAGCAGCTGCGCATCGGAGAGCCTGGCTTCCTGTAACTGCTGGGCAAGCTGGCCGTACTGCTCCAGCCGGTCCCGCTCCAGCAGCGAGACCTGCTGCTGGACCGCGCTGAGCTTCTCTGCCACCGGGGCCAGGGCCCGCAGCACGCTGCCGTCCTGGGTCCTGGACTCGCCAAGCTCCCGGTTCTGCGCAGCGAGAAGGCGCCTCTCGGCGTCGGCCGCGGCGAACTGGGAACTGACCTCGGAGAGCCGCGCGGACACGGCGTCGAAGTCCTGCTCGACGGCCAGAGAGCGGCGCCGCAGCAGCACATAGGCGACGGCGGCGCCGGCGATGGCGCCGACGAGCAGCATGAGTAGGGCAAGTATCAGTGCAAAAGCGTCCATGTCTTCACTCTGGCATGCCGCTGTGACAGTTTTGGTCCGGCTCCCTGCGGACAGCTCGCCGGGTGGCACACCAGCTGGCGGACCAGGCAGCCGCGGAGATCCCCGGCCGCAGCGGGTAGAATCTATCCTCGTGGCTCTTACTATCGGCATCGTCGGACTGCCCAACGTCGGCAAATCAACTCTTTTCAACGCACTGACCCGAAACCAGGTGCTCGCAGCGAACTATCCGTTTGCCACGATCGAGCCCAATGTCGGCGTCGTGAGCCTGCCGGACCCGCGGCTCGCGAAGCTGGCCGCCGTCTTCGGCTCCCAGCGGCTGCTCCCCGCCCCGGTGTCCTTCGTCGACATCGCCGGGATTGTGAAAGGCGCCTCCGAGGGCGAGGGTCTTGGCAACAAGTTCCTCGCCAACATCCGCGAGGCCGAGGCCATTGTCCAGGTGGTCCGCGTGTTCGATGACCCCGACGTCATCCACGTTGACGGCAAGGTGGATCCCCGCTCGGACATGGAGACCATCAACACCGAGCTGATCCTGGCGGACCTCCAGACGATCGAAAAAGCTGTCCCCCGGATCGAAAAAGAAGTCAAGATCAAGAAGCGGGGAGCCCCGGAACTGGCAGCAATCCTGGCCGCCCAGGCCGTGCTGGAACGAGGTGACACCATCTTCGCGTCCGTCAAGAGCGACAAGCTGGAGATGGAGCACCTCAGGGAGCTCAGCCTCCTGACCGCCAAGCCTTTCATCTACGTCTTTAACGCGGATGAAGGCATCCTGGGTAGTCCGGAGAAGCAGGAAGAGCTGCGGGCCATGGTTGCCCCGGCGGACGCCATCTTCCTCGACGCCAAGCTCGAATCGGACCTCGTGGAGCTGGACGAGGAAGAGGCCCGCGAGATGCTGGAAATGAACGGCCAGGACGAGTCCGGGCTCGATCAGCTGGCCCGCGTAGGCTTCCACACCCTCGGGCTGCAGACGTACCTGACGGCCGGCCCCAAGGAAACCCGGGCCTGGACCATCCACCAGGGCGACACCGCCCCGCAGGCGGCCGGCGTGATCCACTCCGACTTCCAGCGTGGCTTCATCAAGGCCGAGGTGGTGTCCTTCGATGATCTAATGGAGGCCGGCACCATGGCTGAGGCGAAGGCCCGCGGCAAGGTCCGGATCGAAGGCAAGGAATATGTCATGGTCGACGGCGACGTGGTGGAGTTCCGTCACGGAATAACGTCTGCGGCCCAAGGCAAGAAGTGAACGTAGCTGGCCAAGTGGGGGAACCGCCAACTGACTGGACGCCACCTCGTGGATGGTTGTTAGCCGAACGAGGCGCCTATATTCTTACCGTCGGAGCGTCACTGTCGGTACCTGTTGCCGCTTTAACTGCCCAAGATCCGGTCTCGGGCGCTCTGTCGCTGTTCTCTCTGGCTGTCACTTGCTTTGGGGCTGCCGTCGGCGTGACGATCTACCGTGTTCAGTCTAAGAAGACATACTTAGATTCGATCGCGCAGACTGAGTTGCTTGGTGCCATCGGCAATGCGTCGGAGCGCGCAGCGTCGCACTCGGAAGTTGCTGCCGTTAGCTCGTTGAAGTCAGAGCAGTTTCTCGAACAAATGCAGTCCGCCAGGGCTGCTGCAAACCTTCCTGCGCCGGAAGAGTTATTGGGAGAACCAACTGAACCTGAGCCGGTTTTGTCAGAACCATCGACCGACGAGCCGGTAGCTGACGACGATCGACTTGAGGAGAAGGACGGCGAGTATCGGCGACCAGCCGCCGTGCCGCTGGGAGTCTTGGCGGATCTTGTTCAGTGGTGGCGTGGTTCCGGTGGTTCCAGCGGCAAATGGAACGTCGGAAATCTGGTTGGGTCCTATAGGCCTTACAACAAAGCCGGCAACCTTCAAGGTGTGCCGTGGATTCTTACCTTCCGTCGCTCGAATGGCGAGCTGACCGAGTACCGGATCTCTTACAGTGGTCGGAAGCGAATCGATCAATCGAGCGCGACCCCTACTGTCTCCAGGTATTCTTCGGACGAAAAAAAGTGGATCGATGGGGAACCCGCAATCATGGCGGAATCCCGATGAAACTGATCGCATGGAGTTCCGTCACAACTAGATATCTGGCCGCCCTAAGTCGACTTTGGAAACCTCGTGCAGGTGGGGGGCGGCATCGCCTGCAATCGTTTCGTCTCCCGCCTTTTCAACGGGACGTACTGTCAAGAGTGAAGGACCGCAGTGTCGCATAGCCCCGTCAACCATTCTCGAATCGCAGCACTGATCTGGAGCATCGCTGACGCCGGATCCCTTCGGAGGCGCGCCTTAAACCCCGAATTAATCAGCAGTCTCCTAGTAGTACTTTGTTATGTTGGTGCTCGTTGTCGGCAGTGGGGGCAGTAACCGAGCCATGCGGCGAGGACTCGTTGGAGTTCTCTGAGGAT
>NZ_JAXCID010000033.1:0-48795 GCF_035985125.1 Arthrobacter sp. CG_A4
ATATCATCGTTCACCCGTCATGATTAACAGGATTCGGGGCAAAAGTCCGATTAAAACGCCGATACAGCCAAAATAAACGCGACTGTAGTACTAGGACGATCACCCCGGCAGGGAACCAGCGCGTGAAGTAGGCCTTCAGCGCGCTGCCAAGGCCCACATCTGCAATGCCCTGCGCTCTCCTAGCAGCTTTGGCCCAGCGGTCGATGGACTGGGGCAACAAGTCCTCGATCCCGCTCATCGTTCCCTCTACATAGTTGCCCTGGCACGGCTGCGGACGTCTGTGGCTGCCGCTACCGGACCTCCTGCTCAAATCCTGAACTATCCAGACGCATGAAGCAACAGGTCCGCCGGATTGACGGCAAACACGGGCACGCCCGCAGCGGGTGAGAAGATGGCTCCATGACTGCCCTCATCGCCAAGCCCTGGCTGTTCAGCCAGCCGGACCAGGATCCCCGCACCGCCACCGGCGCACCACTGCGCTGGGGCGTTATCGCCACCGGCGGCATTGCGGCGGCCGTGACCCGCGATCTTCATCTCCTGGCCGATGCCGAGCTCTACGCGGTCAGTTCCCGGACCCAGGCAGCGGCGGACGCCTTCGCCGCCGACTACGGCTTCGCCAGGGCGTATGGGGACCAGCACGGGCAGGCCGGTTACCGGCGGCTGCTCGCGGACGACGCCGTCGACGTCGTCTACGTTGCGACGCCGCACGCCCAACACCACGAGATAGCGCTGGCGGCCCTCACCGCCGGCAAGCATGTCCTCTGCGAGAAATCCTTCACCGTCAACGCCCGGGAGGCCACTGAGCTGGTGTCATTGGCCAGGGACAAGGGGCTGTTCCTGATGGAGGCGATGTGGAGCCGCTTCCTGCCGAGCATGCAGCGGGCCTTCGAGATCGCGGCCTCGGGAGAGGTGGGCCAGGTCAAGTGGATCGGCGCGGACCTGGGGTTCCCTGCACCGTATTCGCCCACCTCGCGGCTCTGGGCACCCGGGGATGGCGGCGGCGCCCTGCTGGACCTGACCGTCTATCCGTTGCTGTGGGCGCTCGGCACGCTGGGCTTCCCGCAGACCGTCAGCGCCACCGGATGGCTCAACGACGACGGCGTGGACGCCCAGAACGCACTGACCCTCGGGTATCACCACGGGGCCCAGGCGCAGCTGACCTCGTCCCTGCTGGCGCACGGCCCCCGCACGGCGACCGTGGCGGGCAGCCTCGGGTTCCTGCAGACCACCGGCTCGATCAACAACCCCAAGGAGCTCCAGGTGCGGGTCGGCTTCGATGAGCCGCGCAGCGAGCACTTCACAGTGGTGGGGCGGGGTTACAGCTACGAACTCCGCGAGGTCACCCGTTGCATCCAGCAGGGGCTCACCGAAAGCCCGGTCATGCCGCTGGAGGACTCCCTCAACACCATGCGGCTGTTCGACGGGGTCCGCGCGCAACTGGGTGTCAGCTACCCCAACGACGCCCGCTGAGCCTGCGATTCGGCGCCCGGGCGCCGCCGAATTTGGCGTACACTCTGGACTCGCCCCGGCGCGCGGACTTACCCTGTAGACAACCGTCGAGTTTCCGGGAAATGGGGTGTGCGCATGGACCCAGCATCAGTACCGTTGCGCGCGCGCCGTCCCATCCGGCGGGTGCTTCTGGGCGGCGTCGCCGGATTCGCCTGGCTGGCGCTTGCTGCGACAGCTGCCAACGCCGACGACGCCGCCACTTCAGCCCCGCTGACGGCCGACCCCGGCACGACCGTTGCGATCGCCGCGAGCCCTGCCGTCGCCCCTAACCTTGCGATCGCAGCAGCGCCGGCACCACCCGCAGCCCCGGCGGCCACCACAGCCGCGGCGGCCACCGCGGAGAGCGCTCCGGTACCCGCTCCGTCCGGATTCGCGGCCGGAGGCACGCCCTGGGCCGCTGTTCCGGTACCGACGGCGGTGACCGCGCCGGATGCCAGCCTTGTCCCGCCACCGGCGCCGCCCCTTCCGGCTCCGGATCCTGTGGTTCCCGTCCCTGTTCCTCCCGTGCCAATCCCCGTCGATCCTTCTCCGGCCCCGATCGTTCCGCCGGCCCCGAGCCCGCCACCGGCCGTTCCGCCGGCCCCGAGCCCGCCACCCGCCGTTCCGCCGGCCCCGGTGGTTCCCTCGCCGGCCCCGTCACCGACCGTGCCGCCGGCCCCGGTGGTTCCCGCGCCGAGCCCGGATCCTACGCACCCTGCTCCCCCACCGCATCCGTCGCCGTCGCCTACAGACCCGACGCCCGCACCGGTCCCCACGCTTCCCGGCCCGGACCCCGTTCCGGTTTTGCCAGCGCCTGGTCCGGGGGTTCCAGGCCCCGGACTGCCGGGCGACCCCACGTTGCCGGTTATTGACCCGGCGTTGCCCTCTGCCCCGGCCGCTCCGGACCCCACGCTGCCGGTTGGTGACCCGGCGTTGCCCGCCGACCCCACGCTGCCAATTGGCGACCCGGCGCTGCCGGCGCCCGGACTCGTTGTCATTGCGCCGGCTAATCCCACAACGCCTCCACTGGAATTGGCCCTCGACCGGCCCCTGGCCGGCGCCGTAACCGTGCCATTCCCGGTGGCGGTAGGCGCGTCGGACTCCGGAGCCCCCGAAGACTACGAGGTGGTAAGTGAGCCGGTTGCGATTGAACAGCCGGCCGATCCCTATGCCCGCAAGCTTGGCTCCGGGTACGCCTTGATGCCAGAGCCTTCCACCGATCGACCGGGAGATGCCCCACAGCCCCCAAGCCCGCCCGGTGCGGCCCCGCCGGCTGTCCCCGCCCCTGGAACCGCGGAGACCACAACGCCCAGCGGCCAGGGCGACCCGGGCCCCTTGCCCGGAGGGACAGGTCTGCCCGCTCCGAATGCCCTGCCGCCGGCTCCCGGCTCGGGCTCCGGCAATATGAACTCCGCCAACGGTCCCTCGGGTGCAGTCGCCTGGATCCCCAGCCTCTACCTGGTCATCCCCACGGCCGGCGACGACCCCATCCGCGGCCCGCTGCAGCACCAGCACTCAGCCGTCTCAGCCGACCCCGGCTCATCTCCTGACTAGTTAGCCGTCTCTGCCCTCCACAGAGCACGGCCAATCGGGCTGCCTTGGGCGCCCGCCGACAGTCAATCAGGAGATTCCCCAATGGACACCACCGTCCGCGACCCATTTTTTGGCACCCCAATTTCCCACGCCCCCATCGCCCCGGGTCTGACGCTGTCTGCGCCTTCTCCGCAGCTTCCAACGCCGTCCCGGCGCACCCTGACGGCCAGCCCTCCATCGAAGCGAAAATCATCGCTGCAACACGAGGCCCACCCGCCCTAGTGAAGCCAGTCGCTCCCGTTGAGGTCCCCTGACCGCCGGAGCGAAGTCGTTGGGTCCGCTGGGGGACTCAACGGCATTCACTGACTCCGGCGGCTACCCGCCCACGGCGCGGCCTGCTGATTCAGGTTGCGCCGTGAGGGCGGCGGATACCCATCCCGGTATCATTCTTGAGTGACGCCACTGTGGCGCACGGGGAAGGGACGGGTACAACGTGGACATTTCGCCCAATAACGTCACGTCCGAGCTGTTGAGCGGACGCTATCAGCTGGGCGAATTGATCGGCCGGGGCGGCATGGCGTCGGTGTATACCGCCCGGGACTTAAATCTCGGCCGTCACGTGGCCCTCAAACTCTTCGCACCACAGTCAGCTGATCCTGACGAGCTCAGGCGCCAGGAAGCGGAGATTCAACTCCTGGCGACCCTGAATCATCCCAGTCTCGTGACACTCTTCGATGCCGGGACGGACACCCGGATCCCCGAGGAACCCCGGCCGTTCCTGACCATGGAACTGGTGGACGGACAAGACCTCAGGGTGCGGATCCGGCACAGCCCGTTGCCTCTCAACGAGGTGGCAGTCATCGGTGCTGGTGTGGCTGACGGCCTGGCTTATGTTCATTCGCTGGGCATCATCCACCGGGACATCAAACCGGCCAATATCCTGTTGGTTCCGGTCCGCCCCGGCGAACCGCTGCGGCCAAAACTCACCGACTTCGGGATTGCCCGGATCATGGATGGAACCCGGCTCACAGCGACCGGCACCATGGTGGGGACCGCCGCCTATCTGAGCCCGGAGCAGGCACGGGGCGCCGATCTTGGCCCGGCCAGCGACACCTACTCGCTGGGGCTCGTGCTGCTCGAATGCATCAAGGGCGAGATCGAATACCCGGGCAGCGCGGTGGAATCTGCCGTGGCCCGGCTGCATCGGGCCCCGACGGTTCCGGCCGCTGTGCCCGCTGAATGGGCCCGGCTGATTCGGGCGATGACAGCCTTGGAGCCGTCGGACCGGCCGGCGGCTGCTGACCTGGCGGTGGCGTTGCGCCACGCTCTGATCTCCTCCGCGTCGCTTCCTGGCGTGCTGGCCGCAGAGCGCACCCGGGTACTACCCGCACCGCCTTCCGGGCCCCCGCGGCTGGCCAACGCCACGACGAAGGCCGACGCCGGAACGCGTGCCCTACACCAATTGGACCCCGATGCGGTGACCCCGGCCCGGACGGGCCGGGGCTCCTTCGTGGCCCGCCCGCTCGCGCACCTCCGGCAGACCGGCCGCCGGGCCAGAATCGTGGTGATGCTGGCTATTCTTGCCGTCGTTGCCGCGGGAATCGCCGTCACAATCGCGGCCGCCGCGCCGCCGGCACCCGCCGTCGTAACCTATCCCGCCGTGACCGGAAGCCTGGGCGAACGCCTCGCACAACTGCAAGAGAGTGTGGAACCATGACTCGAATCTCAGCGCCCCGGGGCAACGGGACCCGCACCGGACAAGCGGCAGCAAAGCTCGCAGGATGCCTGCTTGGCACCGCACTGCTCACCGGCACTCTGGCAGGCTGCGGCACCCCCGCTCCCGAGCTGGGCCGCGACGCGGCCCAGCAGCTTCAATCCCAGGTCTTTGCGGTCACCGAGGCCGCGGCGGCCAATGACCCGGCCGGTTCCCTCAGGCTCCTCGACGGGCTCGTGGAGAGGCTGGACGCGGCTGCCGCCAGCGGGGACGTGTCCTTCAAGCGCCACCAGAGCATCAGGGCATCAATCGACGCCGTCCGCGCGGATCTGACGGCCCAGCAGGCCGCCGCCGAGGCGGCCCGGGTGACCGCAGAACAGGAAGCGGCGGCGCAGGCCGCGGCCGCGGCGGCGGCCGCTTCGGCCGCGACGCCGGCACCGGTAGCGCCGGAACCCGTCCCGGTCGACAACGGCAAGGCCAAAGGCAAGGGCCAAGACAGAGACAAAAGCGACGACTAGCACTGGGTTTCGGTCGGCTCTGGAGACGTCCTGGCCGCGCTGATGCGTCCGGGTTCAGGGACATGCCCCGCGCTGGGGCCAGCGGATGGACATGGTGCCACTATGCCCAGTCCCGGGCGCGAAGAATGAGCATGTCCCCCGCGGACCGGAAAGGACCAGGCCCCGATAAACCGCCGGCAAAGCAGCGAAAATCGCCACCAGCACTGGGTACCATTCGGCGCCGGGGAGGTCCTGGCCGCGCTGATGCTTCCGGGCAATGCCGGTGCCAACAGCGCAGACCAGCACAAGGTGTTGGGCAGGCCTCAGCGCGTTCAACCTCTATGCGAAGCTCGGTTCTATCTGCCGAAAGAGCCCTAAAGCGCTGAAGCACCCGGTCAATCCGGCGTCGTGTCATGTGTTCATCTTCGGGCTGAGGCAGGGGAAAACCTGCTGGTAGAGTTGCAAGCGTGACCTTGTTTTACCGAGCTATTAAGCAGGGCGTTTATCAAATCTTTCATTTGCGATCCGAACGACCTCTAAGCCGACAGGACGCATCTAGCAGAATTTCCGCATTCGTCTACGGGGACATTCTGATTCTTGCTGCTCTAATTGCGTTATACCCCGAGGATTTACTCGGTCTGAAAGCAGTAAGCTATATCGTCGGAACCGGTGTATCGACCTATTTTGCCCATGTCTTGGCGCAATCCATCGGGTCCTCAGTGGAAACTGACGATCACCCCCTGGGCGGGCACCTGCGGCAGGAAGTGTGGCACGCTGCACCAATCGCTTCGGCAGCGCTGGGTCCAACATTATTCATGGTGGCTGCTTTGTTGGGCTGGATCGGTCCGGACTTAGCTCTTCAGCTGGCAATCCTGGTGACAGTGATTCGGCTCGCCGGACTGGGATGGGTTGTTGGACACCTTCGGGGAGAGCGCGTATCAGTGCGGACCCTCCTGCTGGGCATCATCCTGGCAGTGTTGTGCGTAGCTGCTGCCCTACTCAAAACGGTAGCAACCGATTGAACAGAGCCTGGATCTCTCGCAACACCGGTCTGCGGCGGGACTCAGATGCTCGGGGCCAGCGCCCAGGCCGACTGGCGCGAGATCGCGGGTGCCGACCCCGCTCCGGCGCGAGGAGCCTCGTGGGATCCTTCCGCGTCCCAGGCGGCCCAGTGTCCGGTCTATGCCCCCGTCGCCGGAAACCTGTCCCGGGCCTGGTGGGTTGCGAGGAATCCGGTCAGCTGCGCAACGACGTCGGCCGGGCCGGGTCCGACAGCTACGCCCGCTGCGTCCAGCGGGATGCTCGACCGTTCCAGGCAGGTGAAGGCAGGCCCCCAGCCGCCTATTGCCTTAGTGTGCCGGAACGTCCCGGAAAGCAGCAACACAACTCTCGGGTCAACCGTCGCCCCGGCTCACCGGCCTTGGCGTCCCTACCCTGCGCGGCGTCCGGAGCCGGCGCGCCGGAACCTGCCACCAGCACAGCATCGAACTCGGTCGATCGGGCCGCGAGGTAGCTCCGCCGGACCGGGATCCCGCCGTCGGGCCCGCCGAGAAAACCTCCGGTCGGGGCGATCACGAGCGGGACGATTCCGGCCGCGTCGAGGGCGGCCCGCGCGGTCCGAACGGAGTCCAGATCGCTGTCCTCATCGGCGATGATGCCCACCACCTGACCGGCCACCGGCCAGGAACCACCCAGCGGCGGCCGTCTGCCGCCTCCGCCGAAGCTAAGCTTGCTTAGCACCTTAGTCGGCAGCATCCGCACAGACAACAGAAACCCGGAAACCGGAAACCGGGCCAGAAAAAGACCGGACCAGAAAAGACCGAACGGCGCCCTGGACATTTCCGGAGCGCCGTTCGTTGTGCCACACCGCCGGTGGGATGCCGGCTCAGCGTGAGCTACCCCAGCATGGACAGCACTTCGCGGAACTTCGCGGAGGGGCGCATCACGGCGGTGATCTTGGCTTCGTCCGGGCGGTAGTAGCCGCCCAGATCAACCGGGGATCCCTGCACGGCGAGGAGCTCACCGACGATTGTCTCCTCGCCGGCGTCCAGCGCGCCGGAGACCGCAGCGAAGGCGGCGGCCAGCCCGGCGTCGTCGCTCTGGCGGGAGAGCTCCTGGGCCCAGAACTTGGCGAGGTAGAAGTGGCTTCCGCGGTTGTCGAGCTCGCCGGCCTTGCGCTTCGGTGACTTGTTTTCCAGCAGGAAGGTGCCGGTGGCGCGGTCCAGGGTGTCCGCCAGGACCTGGGCGCGGGCATTGCCGGTGGAGGTGGCGAGGTGTTCGAAGCTCACGGCCAGGGCGAGGAACTCGCCCAGGCTGTCCCAGCGCAGGTGGTTTTCCTTCAGCAGCTGCTGGACGTGCTTCGGGGCTGACCCGCCGGCGCCGGTTTCGAAGAGGCCGCCGCCGTTGATCAGCGGGACCACGGAGAGCATCTTGGCGCTGGTGCCGAGTTCGAGGATCGGGAACAGGTCCGTGAGGTAGTCGCGCAGCACGTTGCCGGTCACCGAGATGGTGTCCTCGCCCTTGCGGATCCGCTCCAGGGTGAAGGCCGTGGCCTCATTCGGGGACATGATTTCGATCTGCAGGCCCTCGGTGTCGTAGTCCTTGAGGTATTCCTCGACCTTGGCGATCATCCGGGCGTCGTGGGCGCGGCCTTTGTCCAGCCAGAACACGGCCGGCATGGCGGCGGCGCGGGCACGGGTAACAGCCAGCTTGACCCAGTCGCGGATCGGCACATCCTTGGTCTGGCAGGCACGCCAGATGTCGCCCGGGGCCACCTGGTGGTCGATCAGGACGGTGCCGGCGGCGTCGACAACCTGCACGGTACCGGCGGACGGGATTTCGAAGGTCTTATCGTGGCTGCCGTATTCCTCGGCGGCCTGGGCCATCAGGCCGACGTTCGGGACGGTGCCCATGGTGGTCGGGTCAAAGGCTCCGTGGGCGCGGCAGTCGTCAATGACTACCTGGTAGATCCCGGCGTAGCTGCTGTCCGGGAGGACGGCGAGCGTGTCTGCTTCCTGTCCGTCACGGCCCCACATGTGCCCGGAGCTGCGGATCATGGCCGGCATGGAGGCGTCGACGATCACGTCGGAGGGCACGTGCAGGTTGGTAATGCCCTTGTCGGAATCGACCATGGCCAGCTCGGGGCCGTCGTTCAGGCCCTTCTTGATGGCCGTCTCCACGTCGCCGCGAATCTCTTCCGGGAGCTCCTCGAGTCCGTTCAGGATCGAGGCCAGGCCGTTGTTGGGGCTCAGCCCGGCGGCGGCGATCTGGGCGCCGTAACTGTCGAAGAGCTCGGAGAAGTACGCCGTGACGACGTGGCCGAAGATGATCGGGTCCGAGACCTTCATCATGGTGGCCTTGAGGTGGGCGGAGAACAGCACACCCTCTTCCTTGGCGCGGGCAACCTGGGCGGCGAGGAACGTGTCCAGCGCGGCGGCGCGCATCACGGTGCCGTCGATAACCTCGCCGGCGAGGACGGGGAAGGCCCGCTTGAGGACCTTGACCGTGCCGTCGTCCTTGACCAGCTGGATTTTGAGGGTGCCGTCGGCTTCGATGACCACGGACTTCTCGTTCGAGGCAAAGTCATCGCCGTCCATGGTGGCCACGTTGGTCTGGGACGCAGAGGTCCAGGCGCCCATGCTGTGCGGGTTCTGGCGGGCGTACGCCTTGACCGAGAGCGGGGCGCGGCGGTCAGAGTTGCCCTCGCGCAGCACCGGGTTGACGGCGGAGCCCTTGATCTTGTCGAAGCGGGAGCGGACGTCCGTCTCCACGTCGGAGGAGGGGTTGTCCGGGTAGTCCGGCAGCGCATAGCCTTTGTCCTGGAGCTCCGCGATGGCGGCCTTGAGCTGCGGCGTCGAGGCGCTGATGTTTGGCAGCTTGATGATGTTGGCTTCGGGGTTTTTCACGAGGGTGCCCAGCTCGGCCAGGGCGTCGCCAATGTGCTGGTCCTCGGTGAGGTAGTCGCCGAACGCGGCGATGATGCGGCCGGCCAGCGAAATGTCGCGGGTTTCCACTTCCACACCGGCCGTCGCAGCGAAGGCTTCGACTATCGGCAAGAACGAATAGGTGGCCAGCATCGGCGCTTCGTCGGTGTGGGTATAGATAATCTTTGCCATTGCTCGGGCGTCTCCCTGAAGGTCTGGGTATTTGCGGAATTTCGTGTTAGCTCAGCACCTCTAACTTACCCGAGGGACCCCGGTTGCCCCCTACCGGCGTCGGACGCCCGGGACCAGATGACCCTGCAATATCTTATGACAGTAATTGACAACTTGCTTTACAGATCAGTCAAACTGCAGTAGGTTCGTTTCCATGACGGCGGCCACCTACCGGTGACCGCCCCCGCTTTCCACCGGTTAGGACAACCATGAGAACACCCAAGACTCTGGCCACCGCCCTCCTCAGTCTCTCGGCAGCGGCGCTGTTGGCGCTGAGCGCCGCGGGCGCAGCAACGGCGGCCCCGGCGCCCGGCAATGCACCGGCGGACCCCTCGGGTGTCACCAGCCATACCGTCGTCGAGACCGGCACGGCCGGCTACTGGACCGAAGAGCGGATGCGGAACGCCATCCCCGGCGATGTCCTGGCAGAGAAGGCCATGAAGCGCAACAACAACTCCAAGGCGGCCCAGAACCGTGCAGTAGACGCCGGGGCACCCAGCACCGTTGAGGCTGCGGCACCGTCACTGCAGGCCAAGCCGGCCCAGCCGATCCAGCCGATGGCGAATGCGAGCGAATCCCCCGTCAAGCACATCGGCAAGGTCTTCTTCACCCTGGGCGGCGCCAACTATGTCTGCTCCGGCAACTCCATCTCCTCCGGCAACAAGAGCACCGTCTCGACGGCGGGCCACTGCATCAACGAGGGCCCCGGCGCCTTCGCCACCAAGTGGACCTTTGTCCCCGCCTACCTGAACGGCGCCGCACCCTACGGCCAGTGGACGGCCAAGAGTCTCTACGCCCCCACCCAGTGGAGCTCCGCCGGCAACATGGCGTACGACACCGGCTTCGCCGTTATGTCAACGCTCAACGGCCGGAACCTCTCCGACGTGGTGGGCGCCTCCGGCGCGCGGTTCAACGCCGCCCGCGGCCTGAGCTACAAGGCATTCGGCTACCCCGCGGGGGCCCCGTTCAACGGTGAGTCGCTCAAGAGCTGCACCGGCACCGCCACGAACGATCCCAACAACTCCTCCTTCATGACCCAGGGCATCCCCTGCAACATGACCGGTGGATCCTCAGGCGGCCCGTGGTTCATCGGCTCCAGCTCCACGGGATACCAGAATTCCGTCAACAGCTACGGCTACGGCAGCAACTCCACCTCGATGTACGGACCCTACTGGGGTTCGGTCATCCAGCAGACCTACAACTCGGCGGCCGCTGCCTAGCCCCTTCCCCACCCCCTAAGGCAACGCGGGGTCACTTGCGGCCCATTCCACCCCGTGGGATGGGCCGCAAGTGACCCCGCGTTGCTCCTTTTTTCACGGCGCGCCAATCCACCACGGGAGATGCCCTCCGATCCCGTCAGTAGGGTGGGTCCATGACGACCCGGGACGACATCCACACCTCCGAGACATTGGCCAGCGCCGACCGAAGGCCTGCCGGGGCCGAACTCGAGCGCCTCGTCAACGCGGTCATCTGGCCCGGCTTCTCCGGCCGCACCGTGCCACAGTGCCGCGTCATCCCGGCCCACCCAACCGGCTCCCGACTGGGACAGGATCGCCGCCGAAGCCTGTACATTCAGCCATCCGACGTCTGCGGGGCCGGACCGCCCGATTGCCCTGCCGGAACACACCCGCGAGGTGTTGCTGGTCGATGCCAGGGGCGGCCACCATCAGGCCGCGGGCCGCACCCCGGACTTCTTCGCCGCGGCATTGGCGGAGTTCGTCGCTGTGACGCGGCTGCCTGCGTCAGCCCTGCACCGCATCGACGACCAGACCGCCGTCCCGGCCGGCGACGCACCGGGGCGTGCCGTCGTCGTGCTGGTGGGGAGCCTCGCCGAAGCCAGTCCGGGGCTCGCAGCGGCCGAAGCCGCCCAGGCCATGCCCGGGGCGGTCTGTATCAACACCGGGATCAGCGGGTCCGTGGACCCGCCGCTGCCCACCGTCAACTGCTTCGGCTATTCCCGGGTTACAACGCGTGCCGTGGCGCTGATTCTCGCCGCGGACCTTGTTCCCTGCGTGGGCCTGGTTCCCTGCGCGGATCCGGCCGCCCCCGCACCGCTTCGCGGGTAGTTTCGAGCGCTTCCAGCGTGGACTCGTAGCTCAGGCGTGCCACGCTGACGAACAGGCAATCCACTACCGAGAGCTGCGCAATCCGGGAGACCATCGCGCCCGAGCGGAACGCCGTCTCACGCACCACGGTGAACAGGCTGAGGTCCGCCTCCTGCACGATCGGCGAGCCCGCGGCGTTGCTGACGGCTACGGTAGTGGCCCCCGATGCCCTGGCCCGGCGGAGGAATTCCAGGGTTTCACGGGTCCGGCCGCTGTGCGAAAACGCAATGGCCACATCGTCCGGTCCCATCAGCGCGGCTCCCATCAGCGCGTCGTGCTGGTCGCGGAAGGAAACCGCCGACCGCCGGATCCGGAAGAGCTTGTAGCGGAGATCGTCCGCGACGATGGCTCCGGCGCCCACCCCGTAGATGAGCGTGACCGGGGCGGCGTTGATCTTCTCCGCGACCGCCTCGAGGACGCCCAGGTCCAGCCCGTCCAGTGTCTCCTGGATGCCCATCATCTCGGTGTACCTGACCTTGGCGACGGCGTCGCCAAGGGAATCCTCCGGCCGGATGTCTTCGCCGAAATTCCGTCCCGTGCTGCCGGCGGTGTGCTCCCGGCCAAGTTCTGTGGCCATCGCCATGCGCAGCTGGGAGTAGCCGCTGAATCCGATCGCCCGGCAGAACCGCACCACGGAGGGCTCCGAGGTGCTGCACAGGACGGCGAGGTCGGAAATCGTATGGCTCACCACGAGCCCCGGATCGGCCACGATGACATCGGCCACGCGCCTGGCGGCAGGCGCGAGCGTGGGCAGGAGCGAGTGGATGGTGGACTGGATACTCACGAAGAGGTTCCCTCCGGTGCGGGGCCGAGGTGACGTTTGCCTGGCCGGTTGCCTCTGTGCCGGCCGGACAGCGCTTCCGGCATTCTATGCCGACGCGGGAGCCACCGCACTGGCCGCCGCACCGCCCGGCTCTGGGGCGGCCGAGGACGGCGCAAACGCGAAGCTGAGTTCCTGGACCCTGGGGTGTGCTTCGGGCGTCATGGACAGCGCGCATTTGAGCGCGCCGCGTGTGCCCGGCATCAGCCACTCGAGCCGAGCGGCCGTCGCGCTGAAGCCCGCATCGCGGGGGACGCGCTGCAGCGGACCGGCGTCGGCGAGCGCCTCCTCGAGCCGGCGGCGGCGGTCCGCCAGCGGTTCGTCCAGCTCCACGTTTCCGGCGAAAATGGAGCGGCCAAGCTCATCGTGCCAGGACAGCACCAGGCGTTCGACGACGGCGCGCGCGGCCAGGACTTCGGCCCACGGAACCACCCCCGCGGCCCTCCCGGGCACCGTCCCCGCCACATTCTGAGCCGATGCCCCGGGCACCGTCCCCGCCGCCGTCCCGGGCACATTCCCCGGCGCAGTCCCGAACGGCGCCTGAAGCGCGTCGGCCAGCACACCGCGGACCAGCGCGCCGACCTTCGCATAGCTGGCGTTCTCGAACCCGATCACGGCGGTTCGGCTGGCCGGGTGCCAGGTCATATGCGAGCTGAACCCGGGATAACCGCCCGAATGGCCAACGATCAGCCCCCGCCGGGGATCTTCCAGGATCCGCAGCCCGAAGCCGTACCCGCCGACGCCGGTCCCGGCAGGTTGCCCGGTGTCGCCGCCGTCCGCCCCCGCGGGTTCGAGCGTCTCCGGCCCGGCAACCCGGTGCAGCTGCTGCATTTCGCGTCGGCTCGCCCGGTTCAGGGGCTGCCCGGCGGCCTCGCCACCGCCCGTGAACCCGTCGGCGAGCCACTCCGCCCAGCGTCCGAGGTCCGCCAGGGTGCTGAACAGCCCGCCGATCGCCGAGAACGCGCCGGGCGTGCTAAACGGCTGCACCTCCCACGCGGAGCCACGCCGGCAATACCCGCGCGCGACTCCCCCGGCCGCGGGGACCCCCGCGTCAAACCCTGTGCTCCGCAGCCCCAGCGGCGCCAGGAGTTCCGCCCGGACAAAGTCGGTGTATTCCCGGCCCGAGACCGCCGAGATCACGGCGCCCAGCATGGCGTAGCCCAGGTTCGAGTATTCGTAGGCCGTTCCAGGTGTCCGGACCAGCCGCACCCCGGCGCCGAGCAGCGCCTGCAACCCCGCAAAGGACATCGATTCCAGCCGGTCGGCCCAGGGGTCGTCGGCGGGCAGTCCGCCGGACATGGTCAGCAGCATCCGCAGGGTCAGCGGACCGCTGGACATGTCCTCCCCCGGCCCGAGCAGGCGAAGGTACGGGAGGTGCTCCGCCACCCCGCTGTCTAAGTCCAGCATTCCCCGGTCGCGCAGGATCAGGACGGCGGCGGCCGTGAACGACTTGGTGCAGGAGGCGATCCTGAATGCGGTGTCCGCCTGCGGCGTCCGGCCGGCGCTGCCTCTGCCGCCATCGACGAATCTGCCGTCACCGACGCCGCCGCTGCCGCTCTCCGACTCGATGGTGCCGTGCAAGGCCGTCGCGGTCAGTGTCCCGCCGCGAAAGACGCCGACGGCGAGCGCGGGCGCCGTTTCCGCGGCCAGCCGGTCCGCCACCCGGGCATCGAAGCGGGCATCGAACCCGGCGAGCCGGTCCGTCAGCCGAGCTTCCAGCCGTACGTCGAACCCAGCCAGTCCGGCCCTCATACGTTTTCCAGGAAATCCTGCAGCACCAGTTGCCCGCTGCGGACGCTGGCCACCGGAACACGCTCATCCACGCCATGCACACCCTCGACGGTGCGCCGCTGCGGGTCGGCACCCAGCGGCGAGAACCCGAAGCAGGATATCCCGAGCGGGGCGAAGGCTTTGGCATCGGTCCCGCCGCCCATGCAGTAAGGCACCACGACGGCGGCCGGGTCATGCCGCAGCAGCGCGTCCCGCATGGACCCGAACCAGTGCGAATCCGCATCCGACTGGGTGGGCGACTGGTGCGAGAGGAACTCGCGGGAGATTCCCGGCCCCAGCAGCGCGTCGATGGCCGCCATCGTGGAGTCCTCGGTGCCCGGCAGGCAGCGGATGTCGATGTCCGCCTCGGCCACGCCGGGAATCACGTTGACTTTGTACCCGGCCCGGAGCACGGTGGGGGTCGATGAGCACCGGATGGTCACCCCCGCCACGGTCCCGGCCTCGCCCATCGCGTTGATCGCCGCGTTCACCCCGGACTCTGTTTCAAGATCGGCATCGTGGCCCAGTGCCCTGGTGGTCTGCTCAATGTAGGACCGCACCGCGGGGGTCAGCGTGAGCGGCCAGTTATGGTTTCCCACCCGGTCGAGCGCGGAAATCAGGGTCTTGACGGCGTTTTCCGGCACGGGCCGGGAGCCGTGGCCGGAGTTCCCTTCGGCACGGACCCGCAGGTGCAGGGTTCCGCGCTCCGCCACCGCAACCGGGTACAGCCGCACCGGCGCGCCGTCGGCAGCGGTCAGTTCCATAGCGTGCCCGCCGGATTCGCCGATGGCCGCCCCGATCCCCTCGAACAGTTCAGGATGTTCGGCGACGAGCCAGAGGGCGCCGTGCTCGCCTTTGTCCTCCTCATCCGCGACGAAGGCCACGACGACGTCGCGCTGCGGCTGGGTGCCCGCCTCAGCCCACTGCAGCAGCGTGGCCAGGGTCATGGCCACCATGTCCTTCATGTCCGCGGCGCCCCGGCCGTGGATGTAGCCGTCCTCGATCACGCCGGAAAACGGGTCACGGCTCCACTGCTCCGGTTCGGCCGGGACGACGTCGAGGTGGGCATGGACCAGAAGACCCGGCAGTGTCCGGTCCCGGCCTTCCACCCGGACCACCACCGAACTGCGTTCCGCCGACGGCCCCAGCAGGGCGGGGCTGTAGCCCGCGGCCTCAAGCCGGAAGGCGATGAATTCCGCGCACTCCCGTTCGCCGGCGCTCCTGCCCTCGCCGTGGTTGGTCGTATCGAAACGGATCAGCCGTGCGCACAGCGCCGCCGCATCAAGGGCCGGCACGCTGGCCCCCTCGAGCGTCGGAGCAGTGGTGGTCGGCGAATCAATAGTCACGGTTGGATCTCCTTCAGTGGTTTTCTGCCCATCACGGCTATAGGGTGAGCGTAAGTGAATTGCATCACGTTATCCAATGTGGTAATTCATTTACACGCTGGCTGCATCCGGGATGCAACTCCCGGATGCCTTGAAGCCGTCCCACGCACCACGGCGGCAGGCGCCAGCCGCCAGCCGCCAGCCGCCATCAGACGTACTGGTCACAGCACCAAACGGATCAGAGAACCAAAAAGGGGAACGCGATGTCACCGACTCGGACTGCCACACCGACAACATCACCGCGGCAGCGGAAGAAACCGTCCGGGGTGCGCCTGCCCGCGCTCCTGGCTGCCGCCGTCGTCGTACTGGCCCCGGCCGTGATGGCCGTACCGGCAACGGCCACCGGCTCCACAGCGGGCGGCACCACCCTCAAGCTCGCCCTGACCGGGGACATCGACTCGCTGAACCCGTTCAAGGCGATCCTCGCCAGCAGCACCGGCATCCTCGCCCTGCAATACCAGTCCCTGGTGGCCTACGGGCCCAAGAACAACGAGGACGTCCCCAACATGGCGGACACCTGGGAAACCTCCACTGACGGCAAGGTCTGGACCTTCCATCTGCCCAGGGACCGCAAATGGTCCGACGGCCAGCCGATCACCGCCAACGACGGCGCCTGGACGTTCAACGCCATCCAGACGAACGATCAGCTCAAGCAGGCCAACGGCTCGCTGCTGTCCTCCGTCGCCTCGGTGGAAGCCAGGGACGACGAGACCCTGGTCATCACGCTCAAGGCACCGCAGGCACCGAACCCGGGTACCCAGCTGCCCATCATGCCCCAACACGTCTGGTCCAAGGTGGAGAACCCGGCCACGTTCGCCAACGACAAGGCCACGGTGGGATCCGGCCCCTTCACGGTCACCAGCTACGACAAGGCCGCCGGCGTCACGATGAAGTCCAACCCCTACTATTGGCAGGGCAAGGCCAAGGTGGACGCCATTACGTACGCGCCCTATAAGAACAGCGACGCCGCCGTCCAGGCCCTCAAGACCGGCGAAGTGGACCTCATCAGCGGCCTGACCCCGGCCCAGTACAAGGCGCTGCAGAACCAGCCCGGCATCACCACCAACGCCGGCACCGGCCGCCGCTACCAGGCCATCGGCATCAACCCGGGCACCCAGACCCCGGAGAACACCCCGATCGGTGACGGCAGCACGGCCCTGCACGACGTCGAGCTGCGCCGCGCGATCGTGATGGCGGTGGACAACAAGACCCTCCTGGAAAAGGTGCTCCAGGGCCTCGGCCAGGAAGCCACCGGCGAGGTTCCGGCCGCGTACCCGCAGTACAACTGGGACACCACGGACCTTCCGCTCAAGTACAACCCGAAGGCCGCCAACGAGCTGCTCGATAAGGCCGGCTACGCCAAGGGCGCCGACGGCATCCGCCTGGACAAGGCCGGCAACCCGCTCAAGCTGCGCCTGATGGGCCGCAACACCGACCCGGCCCACCAGCAGATGGCTGACTATGTCAAGCCGTGGCTGAAGGAAATCGGCGTCGAGGTCACCACGGTGATGAAGTCCTCCGCCCAGGTCAACGATGATTCCACGGTGGGCAACTACGACCTCTACTTCACCGGCTGGGGCATGGGACCGGACCCGGACTTCCAGCTCTCCATCAACACCTGCGCCTCCCGCCCCAACGCCGACGGCACCGGCGCCACGTCGGAGAACAACTATTGCTCCCCCGAGTTCGACGCCCTGTTCAAGAAGCAGCACGAGGAACTGGACCAGAACAAGCGCAGCGGCCTGGTCAAACAGTCCCAGGAAATGATCTACAACGCCGCCGTCAACAACGTGATGTACTACGCCAACACGCTCGAGGCATACCGCTCGGACAAATTCGAGCCGTTCGTCACCCAGCCCAGCAAGGGCGGCGTCATCACCGGCCAGAACGGGCCGTGGGGCTACTACAGTGCCACCCCCGTCGGCCTGAAAACCAGCACGACGGCGGAAGCCTCCGCCGGTTTCAACCCCGCCCTGGTGATCGTTCCCGTCGTCGTCCTGGCCCTGGCGGCTGGCGGCTATCTGCTGTACCGCCGCCGCAACGCCACCGCAGGAGACCGCGAGTAACAATGGATTCAACGCTCAGTGACCCCGCACCGGGGGCGGCCGCTCCCGGCACGGTGCCCGCGCCGGACCCTGCCGCGGGCCGGGCACCCGATTCCGCCGCCGGAACACCGGCACCGCAGAAGGACACGGACGAACCCCGCCGCGGGGGTTCCTGGCTGCGCTACGCCGGCGCCAAAGCCGGCGGCGCGGCGGTGTCCCTCGTGATGGTGGTGGTCCTCGGCTTCTTCGCCTTCCGTATCCTGCCGGGCGACCCCGTCCGTTCGCTTGCGGACGGCCGGCAGGTCACGCCGGAACAGATGGACATCCTGCGCCGGCAGTACGGCCTGGACCAGCCGCTCCCGGCGCAGTTCTGGCGCTACCTGACGGACCTGTTCCAGGGCCAACTGGGCGATTCCTACACGTACAACCGGCCGGTGATGGAGCTGATCCTGGACCGGATCGGCCCCACCCTGCTGCTCACCGGCACCGCCGCCGCACTGTCCGTCGTCCTGGGCCTTTGGCTGGGGCAGCGGGCGGCGTGGCGGCGCGGCAGCGCCTTTGACAAGACCCAGACCGGGCTTGCGCTGATTTTCTGGTCCGTGCCCACCTTCTGGCTGGGCCTGCTGATGCTGTTGGTCTTCGCCGGCGGCCTGCACTGGTTCCCCACCGGCGGCATGGTGACGGCGGGCGTGCCGGCCACCGGCTTCGGCTACGTCTGGGATGTTGCACGGCACATGGTCCTGCCTGTCCTGACCATGGTCGCCGTCGTCTACGCCCAGTACCTTATGGTGATGCGCGCCTCCCTGCTGGAGGAGATGAGCGCCGACTACCTCGTCACCGCCCGCGCCAAGGGCCTGCGAGAGGACGAGGTGCGCCGCAAACATGCCGTCCCCAATGCCCTGCTGCCCACCGTGACGCTGATCTTCCTGACCCTCGGCGGACTGGTCGGCGGAGCCGTGACGGTGGAGACCGTCTTCTCCTGGCCGGGCCTGGGCTACCTGACCTTCCAGGCCCTGTCCGCGCCGGACTTCCCGCTGCTGCAGGGGACCTTCGTTGTCTTCTCCTCGATTGTGATCATCATGAATTTCTTCGCCGACATCGTCTACCGCATCCTCGACCCCCGGCTGCGTGCGTCATGAGTCCTTCCGCGCGGACGACGCCGGACCAGCCGCCGTCGTCCGACGCCAGCCGGAGTACCGACGTCGGCCGGCGTACCGGCGCGGGCCGGCGCAGCGTGGCCACCGCCCGCCGGATCCAGCGCGCCGGCGAGGTCTGGGCCGAATTTGCGGCCAACCGGGCCGGGCTGACCGGGCTGATCCTGCTCGCCGCCGTCATCCTCCTGGCGTTCCTGGCCCCGGTGCTGGCGCCGGAGGACACGCTCAACGTCACCCGGATCACCTCCGCCCAGAATGAGGCCCCCACCTGGGCCAACGCGCTGGGCACCGACCCCGCCGGTCGCTCCGTGCTGGCGATGCTCGTCTGGGGCGCCCGGATCTCGCTGCTGGTCGGCTTCGCTGCCACCACCGTATCCATGGTGATCGGCACCGTGGTGGGCATGGCCGCCGGACACTTCACCGGCGTCACGCAGGGTGTGCTGATGCGCATCATCGACTTCTTCCTCGTGGTGCCCAGCCTGGTGCTGGCGATCGTGCTGTCCTCGGTGATCGGCCCCGGCGTCGCCACGATTGTGATCGCCATCGGCATCACCTCCTGGGCCGGCACGGCACGCCTGGTCCGCGCCCAGACCCTCAGCGTGGAATCCCGCGCCTACATCGAGCGCAGCTGGGCGCTCGGCGCCTCCGACGCGCACATCATCGGAAAACACGTGCTGCCCGCCGTTATGCCGCTGGTCCTGGCCAACACCACGCTCACGGTCGGCTCGGCCATCATCGCCGAATCGACGCTGTCCTTCCTCGGCATGGGAGACCCCGGGCAGATCTCCTGGGGCTCCATGCTCAAGACCGCCCTCGACACCGGCGCCGCGACCGGCGGGTACTGGTGGTTCGTGCTGAGCCCCGGCATCGCGATCGTCCTGGTTGTGCTGTGCTTCACGCTGGTGGGCCGGGCCTTCGAATCAGTCATCAACCCCACCCTGAGAGGCCGCTAATGCCGCGTCTTGAATTCAAGGACCTCCGCGTCACCTACGCGACCCAGGGTGAGGACGGCCCCGGCACGCTGACCGCGGTCGACGGCGTTAATCTGGTCGTCGAGCCCGGCTCAACGCTGGGCCTGGCCGGCGAGTCCGGCTGCGGGAAATCCACCCTGGCAATGTCTGTACTCCGCCTGCTGCCCTCCAATGCGAGGATCGAAGGCAGCATCCTGCTCGGCGGGGAGAACGTCCAGGACCTCAGCTGGGGGCGCCTGCGCACGGTCCGCTGGACCGAGGCATCCATCGTTTTCCAGGGCGCCATGCATTCGCTCAACCCGGTCCGGAAGGTCCGCGAGCAGATCACCGAGGCGTTGCGGATCCATGCGAAATCGCTCCCCTACCGGGACGACGCCGCCCGGGACGCCCGGGTGGCCGAACTGCTGGACCTGGTGGACCTCTCCCCGGCCAAAGGCGGCTCCTACCCGCACGAACTCTCCGGCGGGCAGAAGCAGCGCGTGATGATCGCGATGGCGCTGGCCTGCGACCCGGAACTGATCATCGCCGATGAGCCGACCACTGCCCTGGACGTCATTGTGCAGGCGCAGGTCCTCAACGTGCTGACCGCGCTGGTGGCCTCCCGCGGGCTGTCGCTCATTATGATCAGCCACGACCTCTCCGTGCTGGCCGCCACCTGCGAACGGATCGTTGTGATGCAGCAGGGCAGGATCGTGGAGGACGGACCCTCCGCCGAGGTCATGCGCAATCCGCAGCACCCGCACACGAAGGCACTGGCCTCCGCCTTCCCCCTGATCGGGGACCCGGCGTCGCGGCTGCGGCTGCCCGCCTACACGGCACCGGACGCCCCCGCGGCCACACCGGCCGAAAAGGCAGGCGCCTTTAACGCCCCGGATCCGGACGATGTGGTGCTCGAGGCCAGGAACCTGTCCGTGACCTTCGCCGGCCGCGGCGGCAACGTCAAGGCCGTCGACTCGGTCAACCTGGTGTGCGGGCGGGGTGAGATCGTGGCCCTCGTCGGCCAGTCAGGCTCCGGCAAAACCACGCTGGCCCGGGCCATGCTGGCCCTGCAGCGCCCCACGTCGGGCGAGGTGCTCTTCGAGGGCAAGGCCCTGTCCCGGCAGCGGAAGGCCCTCAAGGACTACCGCCGCAGCGTTCAGTTTGTGCTGCAGGATCCGTCCGCGGCCCTGAACCCGAAACACTCGGTCTACGAGGCTGTCGCCGAGGGCCCGCGGCTGCACAAGCTGCCGGGCAACGAGCGGGACATCGTCACGGCGGCGCTGCGGAAGGCGGAACTGAACCCGCCGGAGCGCTTCCTGGCCGCCATCCCGCAGGAGCTCTCCGGCGGCCAGCGCCAGCGCGTTGTTATTGCCGGGGCCCTGGCCCTGGAGCCGGAATTCCTGGTGGCCGACGAACCGGTGGCCAGCCTGGACGCTTCGGTCCGGGCCGAAATCCTGGCCCTGCTGCTCCGGTTGCGCTGCGAACTGGGCCTGGGCGCCCTGGTGATCACCCATGACCTTGGCCTGGCGTGGAACATCGCCGACCGCGTGGTGGTGATGTTCGAGGGCCGGATCGTCGAGGAGGGGCCGGTGGAAGAGGTGCTGCTCAACCCGCAGCACCTCTACACCCGGAAGCTGCTCAGCGTGGTGCCCACGAACAACGTCGTCGAGGACGATGCGTCCGTCGCTATCGGCGCCGGCGCATGACGGCGGGGCACCCACGGGACATGTCCCGCCTAGCACCGGCCCCGCTGGACATGTCCAGCTCAGCGCTGGCCCCACTCAAACCAGGGGACCGGGTGGGCCTTGTGGCGAGCTCCGGCCCGCCCGTGCCCGAACTGCTGGGCCGGTCCATCGCGCTGCTCGAATCCTGGGGGCTCGTTCCGGTGCCGGGGGAAAACCTCCGGGCCACGCATCCGCGCGCCGTATACCTCGCCGGCGAGGACGCCCGGCGCGCCGCCGACCTGCAGAACGCCTGGTGCGATCCCACGCTCGCCGCGGTGTTCGTCGTCCGCGGCGGCTACGGCGCCGTGCGCCTGCTGGACCTGCTCGACGTCGACAAGCTGCGCGCCGCCGCACCGAAGCCGTTGTTCGGCTCCTCGGACGTCACCGGGATCCACGAATTCTGGGCCGAACGGCTGGACATGTCCACCTGGTTCACGCCGATGCTCGCCACCAGCGCGCTTCTGGATGACCCGGCCGCGACCGCCAGCCTGCGGCGGGCGGTCTTTGAACCGTTCTCCGGCCGCAGCTACACGGCGGCCTTGGCCGAGACCCTCGTCCCGGGAACCGCGCACGGCATCCTGACCGGCGGGAACCTGAGCCTGCTGGCGATGACCCTGGCTGCCCGGGGCCGGCCGCCGCTGTCCAACGCCGGCCGGATCGGCCTGCTCGAGGACGTCACCGAGGCACCCTACAAGATTGACGGGATGCTCCATTCCCTCCTGCGGTCCGGCTGGTTCGACGGACTGGCCGGGCTGGCCCTGGGTTCCTGGCAGGACTGCGGCGAGCCTTCCAAGGTCAAGGAACTCTGCGTGGAGCTGCTGGCACCGCTGGGAATCCCGCTGGTCTGGGAGCTCGGCTTCGGCCACGGACCGGCGGCCCACAGCATCCCGCTCGGCGTGCCGGCCACCCTGAACGCGCCGTCCGGCGGCGGTCCGTGTAACGGCGGTCCCGGTCACAGCGGTCCCGGTCTCGGCCAGCCCAGCCTGGTGCTCGACTGATGGGCACCACCCTGGACCAGCTCGACGCCGAGCTCACGCGCCTGCTCGGGTCCGCGGTGGAGTCCGGAATCACGCCGTCGGCGGTCTGTGCCGTCGCGGTGGACGGCGAGCGCCTGCCGGTCATCACGGTTGGCGACGCGGTGCGGTTCGGCGCTGGCGGCGTCGAACTTCCTGCCGGGCAGCGCACCCCGGCCGACGCCGGCACGTTCTACGATCTGGCCTCCGTCACCAAGACCGTCACCGCGGTCACGGCCCTCGCCCTGGTCGACGGCGGCGTGCTGCAGCTCGATGAACCAGTGGCGGATTTACTGCCGGGCTGGGCGCCCGACGCCGGAGGTGAGGCCGGCGGCAACGTCGTCACCAACGACGGCGGCGGCGACGGCAACGCCGTCACCAAGGCCGGCGGTAAGGAAACCGTCACGCTCCGGCACTTGCTCACCCATACCTCGGGCCTGCCCGCCGTCTGGCCGGGCTGGCGCGTGCCCCTGGCTGCCGGCCTGCCGTTTGACCGGGAGGCCCTGCTCGCGGACCTCCTGTCCACCGAGCTGGCCCACGCCCCGGCCACCCGCTTCGAATACTCCTGCACTGGCTTCAACACCATCATGGCCCTGGCCGAGCACGCCACCGGACAGTCCTGGCCAGAACTCGTCAGGGCGCATGTCCTCGCCAGGCTGGCCGGTGAATCAGGCCTGACATTTTTCCCTGGCGCGGCCCGCTGCGCCGCCACCGAGCACCAGCCCGAACACGGCCGCGGAATGGTCCGCGGCACCGTGCACGACGAAGCAGCCTGGTCCCTCGGCGGCGCCGCCGGCAACGCGGGACTGTTCGGCACCGCCCCGGCACTGCTGGACTTCGGCGAATCCCTGCGGGCAGGGCTGCCCGGCATCCTTTCGCCCGGGCTGGCCGAGGCCATGTGGACGGACCAGCTCCCGGCCGTGCTGGGTGATTCACTGCCCGGCTCCGGTGCAGAATACGGCCACGGTCTGGGCCTGCGGATCGGCCAGTCGGCCTGGATGGGATCCTCCGACGCCCGGGGGCACAACGGCTTCACCGGAACCTCGCTGCTGGTGGACCGCGGGGCCGGCATCAGCATCGCCCTGCTGAGCAACCGCGTCCACCCCCGCCGAGAATCCTCCGACGTCGGCGGTCTCCGCCTGGCCGTCTCCCGGACCGTCTACGCAGCCCTCAGCTAGGAGCCCGCCGTGCCCGTCATCTCCGATTACAGCGACGGCGTCCCCGTCATCGCCTATTGCCTCACCGCGATGGACGGCACGGTGCTGGCGCAACGGGCCGCGGACGTGCCGTTCTATTCCGCGAGCACCATCAAACTCGGGGTCCTGGTGGCGGTGATCCGGGCGGTGGAGCGCGGCGCACTGGACCTTGAGCAGCCCGTCACCGCGGCGCATACCTTCGCCTCCGGCGTCGGCGGCGGGGAAACTTTCACCTTTGACCCCGACGAGCGCGACGCCGGCATGCCCGCCCCCGGATCCGCGATGCCGCTGCACGCGGTGCTGCGCCGCATGATCACGGTGTCCTCCAACGAGGCCACCAATCTGGCCGTGCAGCTGGTCGGACTGCCGGCCGTCAATGCGGCCCTCGCAGCCTGCGGAACGTCCTCGGCCCGGATGGACCGGCTGATCGGCGACATCCCGGCACTCCGGGCCGGACGGTCCCACCAGGTCACGGCCCGGGACCTGACCGCCATGGTCCTCGCGATCGTGAACGGCGCCGTGGCCGGCCCGGAGCTGACTGCCCTGATGATCGAGTGGCTGGTGGCGCAGGAATTCGGCGACCTCGGCGCCGAACTGGACGCCGCGGGAGCCGACGTGGTGTGGGGCAGTAAATCGGGCTGGGTCACCGGCATCCACCACGACGTCGCCTTCGTCGCCCCCCGCGCCGGCAGCCCGCGCGGAGGCCGGCTCAGTGAAGGCCGGCTCAGTGATGGCCGGCTCGGCGGCGGCCGGTTCGGTGCGGGGTATGTCCTGGCGGTCTGCACCCGCGGCTACGCGGAGCAGGACGCGTTGCCGGGGATCCAGTCAATTTCGCGGCTGGTCTGGGAGTTGCACGGTGTGAATGCTGCGGCCGGGAACTCCGCGGCCCCGGGGCCCGCGGACCTCAGCTCAGCCCGCTGATCCCCAAACCCGGCGCCGTGGCCAGCCTGATGGTCCGCCCCTCATAGGACGCACCCCCGGCCACCGGGGACGCGGCGAGCCAAAGCCCGCCGTCGAGATCCTGCGCCGTGGACCGGCCCGTGGACTGGTCCGTCAGCGAGGGAATCAGCGCGGCCAGCGAGGCAGCCGCAGCGATCCCCACCGGGCTTTCCAGCATGCAGCCGATCACCACGCCCAGGCCCTCGGCCCGGGAGCGCCCCAGCAGCCGGCGGGCGTGGAACAGCCCGCCGGTTTTGGCCAGTTTGATGTTCACCATGGCCGCGGCCCGGTGTGCCAGCAGCCGGTCCAGGTCAGCCAGGGTCCACACGCTTTCGTCGGCCATGATGGGGGTGTCGACGGCGGCGCTGACCGCGGCCAGGCCCGCCCAGTCACCGGCCGGCACCGGCTGTTCCGCGAGTTCGATGCCCAGCCCGGCGTCCTCGAGTGTCCGGATCAGCCGGATGGCCGTGCCGGCGTCGAACGCCTGGTTCGCGTCGACGCGGAGCACCATATCCGGTCCTGCGGCCTCCCGGACCGCCCGGATTGAGGCGAGCACGTCCATCTGCCCGTCCAATTTCACCTTGAGGCAACGGAAGCCGGCGGCCGCGTGCGCGGCGGCCTTGGCGGCAAGTTCCGCCGGCGGTGCCACCGAGAGCGTCATGTCGGTTTCGACGGTCATGGGGATGCCGGCAGCACCGCGGACGATCCCGCGGGCTCCGTCGCCGGGTGCCTGCACGGCGGTGCCCGTCCCGGCAAGGTATGCCGCCAGCGTCAGCCCACGCTGCTGGGCGGCCAGATCATGCAGGGCACAGTCCACCGCCATCCGCGCTGCCGCAGGCTCACTGCTTTGCTCCAGCCTGGCCAGGACACCGTCGAGTTCCCCCGGAAGGCCCCCCGACGGCAGGCCCCCCGGGGTCGCGATCCCCGCCGTCGTGCTCCCCGCCGTCGTGCTCCCCGCCGTCGTGATGCCCGCCGTCGTGATGCCGGCCCTCCTCGAGCTCCTGCCCAGCACCAGGGCAGCCAGCGGCCCCTCGATACTGGCCACCGCCTGCTCCGTGCTGAGCCGGGTGACCCGGCTGATCGGCGCCTCACCCCAACCGCTCCGGCCCTCCGAATCGATGGCCTCCACGAGCACCGTTTCCAGTTCGGTGGCGCTGCGGACTGCAGTGGTGAAGTGCCCCACCAGCGGAACGCGCACGCGGTGGACCCGCAACCCTGTCAGTGCCGCCGCCGGCGTCGTCATCTGGCTCCCCAATGCCTACGCTCGGCCTAGTGGAAGAAGTGGCGGGCGCCGGTGAAGTACATCGTGATGCCCGCGGCGTTGGCCGCGGCGATGACTTCCTCGTCCCGGACCGAGCCGCCCGGCTGCACCACGGCGCGGACCCCGGCGTCGATCAGGATCTGCAGCCCGTCGGCGAACGGGAAAAACGCGTCCGACGCCGCCACGGCACCGCGGGCGCGCTCCGGTGCGTCGCGCCCGGGAGCCCCGCCCGCATCGGCGCCGGAAGCACCGGAAGCACCGGAAGCACCGCCGGGGGCATCGCCCCCAACAGCGCTGCCGGACGTCACGGTGACGCCCAGCGTGTTGGCGCGTTCGACGGCGAGCTTGCAGGAGTCGAGCCGGTTGACCTGGCCCATGCCGATGCCGACGGCGGCACCGTCGGCGGCCAGCAGGATGGCGTTGGACTTCGCGGCCCGGCACGCGGTCCAGGCGAAGGCGAGGTCTGCCAGGGTGGCTGCGTCGGTGGCTGCACCCGCGGCGAGGGTCCAGTTGGCGGGGTTGTCGCCCTCGGCGTCCACCTTGTCCGATTCCTGCACCAGCACACCGCCGGAGACCTGGCGAATCTCGGACGGGTAGCGGCCGTAGCCCTCGGGCAGGGCCAGCAGGCGGATGCTCTTCTTCTTCGACAGGATCTCCACCGCCTCGTCCTCGAAGCCCGGGGCGATGACTACCTCGGTGAAGATGTCCGCGACGGTCCGGGCCATCCCGGCGGTGACCGTGCGGTTGGCCGCGATCACGCCGCCGAATGCGGAGACCGGATCGCACGCGTGGGCCTTCGCATGGGCGTCGGCGATCGGGTCCGCGGCCGAGGCGGAGCCCACGGCCACGCCGCAGGGGTTGGCGTGTTTGATGATCGCGACGGCCGGCCCGGCGAAGTCGAAGGCGGCGCGGAGGGCGGCGTCGGCGTCGACGAAGTTGTTGTAGCTCATGGCCTTGCCGTGCAGCTGGTCGGCCTGGGCGATGCCGGCCGGGGCGGCCTTGTCCACGTAGAGGGCGGCCTGCTGGTGCGGGTTTTCGCCGTAGCGGAGCACCTCGGAGCGTTCCAGGGCCAGGCCGGCGTAGGCGGGCCAGTCGATGACGCCGTCGCCGTCCTCGTCGAGGAACTGGCCCGCGGTCCAGGTGGCCACGGCGTTGTCGTAGCTGGCGGTGTGCGCGAAAGCCCTGGCGGCGAGCCTGCGCCGGGTTTTAAGGTCAAACCCGCCGGCCGCGGCGGCAGCAACGACGTCGTGATAGGAGGACGGGTCCACCACAATGGCGACGGCGGCGTGGTTTTTCGCGGCCGAGCGCACCATCGCGGGGCCGCCGATGTCGATCTGCTCGACGACGTCGTCCTGCGCGGCGCCGGACCTGACCGTCTCCACGAAGGGGTAGAGGTTCACGACGACGAGGTCGAACGGCTCGATGTCCATGTCCGTCAGGGTCTGCATGTGGGCCGGGACGCGCCGGTCGGCGAGGATGCCGCCGTGGACGCGCGGGTGGAGGGTCTTGACGCGGCCGTCCAGCATCTCCGGGGAGCCGGTGACGTCTTCGACTTCCTGCACCGGGATGCCTGCCGCGGCGATCTTCTTGGCGGTGGAACCGGTGGAGATGATCGTGACGCCGGCGTTGTGCAGACCCCTCGCGAGCTCCTCCAGACCGGTCTTGTCATAGACCGAAATCAGGGCCCGGCGGATGGGGACGCGGTCGATTAGTACACGGTCGATGGACACACCGTCAGGCTGCGTAAAGCTCACAAAAGTCTCCGTCTTATATCGCGGCGTGGCCGCGGGTGGTGGGGATGGGGCCAGTTTATCGCGTCACGGCGCCGGGCCTTCCAGCGCGCCGGAGTGTGAAGCGGAGCGCGCCGGCGGGTGAAGCGGAGCGCGCCGGAGTGTGAAGCGGAGCGCGCGGGCAGGCTGCGCCACGTAGAGTTTTCCCAGGAGGCGAAAATGAACACGTACACCACTGTGCCCAGCGGCGAACAGGTGGTCCAGGAACTGCCCTGGCGCTGGAGGGTGCAGGGCAGGATCTTCCTGATCGGCGGCCTGGGCTTTATGTTCGACGCCTGGGACGTGACGCTCAACGGCATCCTCATTCCGCTGCTGTCCAGGCACTGGTCCCTGACCCCGGGCGAGGCCGCGTGGATCGGCGCCTCGAACCTGATCGGCATGGCCCTCGGCGCCTTCATCTGGGGCACCATCGCTGACACGATCGGGCGCAAGAAGGCCTTCACCGCGACCCTGCTGATATTCTCCGTCTTCACCGTCCTGGGCGCCTTCTCCCCTGATTTCCTCTGGTTCTGCGCCTTCCGGTTTATGGCCGGCTTCGGCCTGGGCGGCTGCATCCCGGTGGACTATGCGCTGGTGGGCGAGTTCACGCCCCGCAAGCAGCGCGGCAGGGTCCTCACCGCGATGGACGGCTGGTGGCCCATCGGCGCGGCATTGTGCGGCTTCGTCTCCGCAGGACTCATCGCCCTCTACGGGGACTGGCGCCTGACCATGCTGGTGATGGTGCTCCCCGCACTGTTAGTGTTCTGGGTCCGCCGCAGCGTTCCCGAATCCCCGCTGTTCCTGATCCGCAAGGGCCGCCGTGAGGAAGCCGCCCGGGTGATCGATGACCTGGTCCAGGCCACCGGCGCCGAACCACGGGTCTACAGCCTGCCCCAGCCGCAGGACGCGCCCCGGCTCTCCGCCGGCAGCGCCTGGACCCAACTGCGCGCCCTGTGGCAGTTCAGCTGGAAGATCACGACGGCGGCCTGGTCCCTCTTCTTCAGCATCCTGCTGGTCTACTACCTGTCCCTGACCTGGATGCCGCGGATCCTGATCGGCGCGGGTTTCGAGGAGTACAAGGCGTTCCTCACCACCGCCTCGATGGCCGCCGTCGGGCTCCTCGGTGTGGTGGTGGCCGCGCTGCTGGTGGAGCGGGTGGGCCGGAAATGGATCCTGGCTGTCACCGGCCCGCTGTCCGCGCTGACCCTGGTGGTCGTGGCGATCGTGGTGGATATCCCCACCGCGGCCGTGTTCTGGCTGCTGGCCTTCGGCTTCGTGGTGCAGGTGGCCATCCCCGTGCTCTACGCCTACGTCTCCGAGCTCTACCCGACCGAGCTGCGCGGCTCGGGGTTCGGCTGGGCGTCGACGTTTTCCCGGCTCGGTGCCGGCTTCGGACCGCTCATCTTTGCCGCAATCCTGTGGCCCGCTCTGGGGCTGGCCACCTCGTTCGCCCTCGCCGGCGGCCTGGTGCTGCTCTCAGTGCTGTGGATGGTGTTCTTCTCCCCCGAAACCAAGCAGCGCCGCCTCGAGTAGCGCGCTGCGCCTCTCCCCCTCGGATGCGCTATCACTTATGGTGCTTCTGAGCCTCCGGGAAGCACCATAAGTGATAGCTCAACGGGGTGTTTCGGGCTACTCGGGTGTGTGCTGCCCGGCGGCGAGCGAAGCCAGCGTGGCCACCAGCAGCCGGCGCTCCACCACCTTGATGCGTTCGTGCAGCGATTCCTCGTTCTCACCGGCCCCGATTGACACGGCCTCCTGCGCGATGATGGGGCCCGTGTCCACTCCAGCGTCGGCCCAGTGCACCGTGCAGCCGGTGACCTTCACGCCGTAGGACAGGGCGTCGCGCACCCCGTGGGCGCCGGGGAAGGCCGGCAGCAGCGCCGGGTGCGTGTTGAGGTATTTGCCGCCAAAGGCCGCGATGAAGTCTGCGCTGACGATCCGCATGAACCCGGAAGAAACCACCACGTCGGGCCGGTACGCGGCCACGGCCTCGGTCAGTGCGGTGTTCCACGCCGCCCGGTCCGGGTAGGCCTTGAAGTCCGCCACGAAGGTTGGGATTCCGGCGGCTGCGGACCGCTCCACCCCATACGTCCCCGGCCGGTCCGCGCCAACGGCGGCGATCTCGACGTCGAGCCTGCCCTCCCTCACGGCGTCGATGACGGCTTGGAGGTTGGAACCGGTACCGGAGACGAGGACGACGATGCGCATGGTCCCAGCTTATGGGGCCGCTCGCGTAGGCTGGAAAACATGAATCCACCGAACGACGCCGGCGGCAGCCCGGGCGGCCAGCCGCAAGCCCAGCACCCGCTCAGCGACGCGGCCAAGGCCTCGCAGGCCAAGACCCACACGCTGTTCCGCAGCTTCATCGTGGCGGTGCTGGGATCGTTCTTCGTCTACCAGCTGGACCTGAACTACCTGTGGCTGAGTGCGCTCCTGACAGTGATCGCCCTTGTGCTGGGCGTCATGGTGCTGGTCCGGTTCGCCAAACTCAAGGAATCAAAATTCGTGCTGTTCGGGACGATTTCCGGGCTGGTGGTCGTGGCCGTGCAGGTGCTGCTGCTCTTCACCTCGGCACTGTTTTTCAACCAGGTCCGGGATTACCAGGAGTGCAGCCGCCAGTCCCTTACCCAGCAGGCCGCCGCTAAATGCCAGACCCAGCTGGAAAAGTCCCTGCCGCAATTCCGCTAAACGCGCAGGTCCGCTAATCGCGCAGGTCCGCCAGGCACCGTGCCGCGTCACGGGGACGCCGGCTCCAGGTCCGCCTCGCGCAGTTTCTGCCGGCGTTCCAGCCAGGGTCCGGCCGTGTAACCGATCACGACGCCGATCCCCACCTCGGCGGCGACGAACAGTGCCGTCCGGAGCGGGTCCGGGCCGATGTCCGTGAGCCGTCCGATGCCGGCGGAGCCGCGGGCGAGCCAGGCCAGCCCGGCGGCCAGCAGCCCGGCGACGGCACCGACCATAGCGCCCAGGGCGAGGGTGGAGACCGTGGCGGTGAACCAGCGGGCCCGGACCTTGATCGAGAGCCATTCGTCGAAGTGGTTTTCGCCTTCGCGCAGGAACCACCAGCCGGCCAGAGTACCCGCGAGCACCGGCACCACCAGTGCCGCGAAACCGTACTCCAGCGAGCCCGCCGGCACAGCCGCGAACACCGGAATGGACGGCAGCGGCCCGACGGCGGTCCCCAGCGCCCCGGCCTGCGAGCCAACGCCCAGGGCGAAGCCCGAACCGGAGGTCCAGGCCAGCGCGAACACCGCGAGGTTGGGCAGAAAGCCCAGCTGCACGATGGTGAGCACGGCGCCTCCCGCCGCTCCGGCGTCGAGCGCTTCATAGACGGCGATGATCAGGTTCCAGTGCACGAAAAGGGTGGCGGCGAGCAGCAGTGCGGACATCGCCAGGCTCGCCATCAGCGCCACGAAGCCGGCCTTGACCGCGGAGCCGAGGTAGGACCCGGCCCAGCGCGAGTGCTGGCTGGCGCGCGCGAGCCAGGCGACGGCGTCGACGCCGATGAGCCGACTCCAGGACCCTGCCTCGCGGCGGGCGCCGATCACCATGCCGAGCGCGAAGGGCACCAGCGGGATGAGGGCGGCGGACCAGAGGCCGATGCCGACGTCGTCTGTGCGGCAGATGAAGCCCGTGGCCAGGCCGAAGCCGGCGTAAACGAGCCAGGAGCCGAGCAGCGCCTGCCAGAGCTGGTCCGTGTAGGACGCGCGGGCCAGCCGGCGGCCGGCGCGCCATGCGAGCAGGAACGGGATGAGGCTCAGGCCGAGCGGAATCAACGAGAGTGTGCCCGGCTCCGGCTGGGACGCGGAGCCGGCGACGGCGGTGTCCAACAGCAGCGGAACGCCGTGGATCAGCAGCCAGGCCTGGCCGGCGAGGCGGGCGAGGACGTCGGCGCCGCTGTTCCGGAAGCCGGCCGTGGCCCATACCGCGATGATCGGGGCGGCCACAATCAGGGCGGAGATGACGGCGGCCTGCGCGGATTCGAGGGCCCCCTGCAGCCACAAGGGCATCGGAAGTCCACGGTCTCCGGTCTGATCAGCGCGCAGTTTCATCGTGTTCCATGGTGCCACGCACGGCGGTTCCTGCCCGTTCCGACAGGCTCAACCAGGGGATTTCGCCGGCATCCCGCCCTTTTCCGGGACTATCAGTCCGGAATTCACGGCCGCTCCCCGCCGGAGCTTTTTTCGGACGTCCGCCGTAAAATGGGAGTGTCCGCAATCAGTGGTTGGAGGCAAAAAAATGACTACCGCATCTCCACATGCACATGGCATTCACTTCGGACGAACAGATGTTCAGAATGTCGGCATGGGTGTAGGTATCGTCCTTGTAGTCGTGGGCATCCTGGGGTTCATCCCGGGCATCACGACGCAATACAGCTCGTTGGCGTTCGTCGGACCTGGTTCCACAGCCCTGTTCCTGGGCCTGTTCCAGGTGTCGATGTTGCTGAACATCGTTCAGCTCGCCATTGGAGCCGCAGGCTGGACCATGTCCCGGAACGCTATGGGTGCCCGGAATTTCCTCATGGGCTTCGGCCTGCTGTACATCGTCCTTAGCGTCTATGGGCTCATCGTCGGTGTGGGGTCGGCGGCCAATTTCCTGTCGCTGAACACCATGGACAACTGGACCTTTATGGTGCTGGGCGTAGCAATGGTTGGCGCCGGCTGGCTGATGTCGAGGCATTTGGCTGACGACGCAAAATAACCCGGTAAGTAACCACCGGGACAAAGGGAGCCGCGAATGAGTAACGTTTCATAGCAATCAGAAAATTCGTACTACCTGCTGGTGCAGTCGCCTCGCGGAAACGCAGCGGCTGCACCAGCTTTCTTTGTGTTCTAGGCCGTTGGGGTGGCGCCGGGGTGCCTGGGTGCCTGCTGGCGCCTTGCCGGGTGCGGCGCGTGGCGGCTCGGGTGGCGCCTCGTGGGCGCGGCGCATGGCGGCTCGTGGACCCTCGGCCAGCGGCATTTCGTGACCTCCCTGGCGTCCGAGCGGCCAATATCCCGCCCATTCGCCACAGATGGCCGCCATGAACCCCGCATAGCGGCCATCTCCGGCGAATCGCAGTCCGAAACCGTCGTCCCTGAGGCCGATGCGCCTGGTTCGACATAGACCCCGTCTATTTGCCACAAATGGCCGCCACGAACCCCGGCATAGCGGCCATCTCCGGCGAATCGCAGTCCGAGTCGCAGCCAAGCACTCCGCGGCCGGCTCAACGCCGGTCTGGGCGGACTTACAACGGCGTGAGACCTGGGCCGACGGCGGTCGTCGTCGTCCGACGGGGAACGTCATCGGCCGACCGGGGATGACAGCGGGACACGGTGTTTCGGAGGTCGCGATGCCCTGCTACTCCTGAATCTGCCGCCCATTCGCCACAAATGGCCGCCAAGCACCCCCGCCAAGCGGCCATTCGCGTCCAATCGCGGGTACCGGTGGCAGCCGCCCTGCGACAATGAGCCCATGACCGCCATCATCCTGGGCTGGAACCCGGACCGCTGGAACGAATGGAACTACCCTGCCGTCGTCGGGCAGGTGGCCGAGGCCGGACGCCATGTGGAGCCGTGGAGCGTGGGCCTTCACCGCACCATCCCCGCCGGCGCGGATGCCTGGCTGCTGCTGCAGGGGGCCCGCGGCCGGGGTCTGATCGGGCACGGCGTCGTGGTGTCGGAGCGCCCGGCGCCCGGCCCGCAATCTGGCGAGCCGGGAAAGATCGCGCTGTACGTTCAGGTGGCCTTCGACGCCGTCCTCCCTCTCGGCGAGCAGATCGCCGTCGACGTTCTCACGGGGGCTGTGCCAGCCGTCCCTTGGGGCAGAGTTGGCGGCACCGGGCTGGCCGTCGAACCCGCCGAAGAGGCGAACATCCGCGCCCTGTGGGGTCGTTTCGGGCCTCCTCCAGGCCCCGACCCCACGCAGCCCGTTCCCGGCACCTACCCGGAAGACGCCGTCACCCGGGTCGACGCCAACCGGTACGAGCGGAGCCCGGAAGCCCGGCGGGCCTGCATCGCGCACCACGGCACCAGCTGCGCCGCCTGCGGGTTCTCTTTCGAGGTCAGCTATGGCGGAATCGGAAGGGACTTCACTCACATCCACCACCTCGTGCCCGTCTCCCGGCTCGGCAGCGGCTACGAGTTGGATCCCATCACGGACCTGGTGCCGCTCTGCGCCAACTGCCACGCCATGGCCCACCAGGGCGTGGACACACCCCGGACAGTCGCCGAACTGCGGCGGACTATTGCCGGGGCCGGATTCCTGGCCGGAACTACGGTGTCCCCCGGTGAACTTGAAGCCGAACGGATGGCCCGGCGGATGCTGGACCAGCACTAGCGCCGCCCCAGCCATTGCCCCCGGAGGGCCCGGCGCCCCGGAGGGCCCGGCGCCCCCGGCGGGCCCGGCGCCCCGGAGGGCCCGGCGCCCCGGAGGGCCCGGCGCCCCCGGCGGGCCCGGCGCCCCCGCATCGGCGAATCGCTGGACTTACCGGCGGGGAGCACACCAGACTGTCTACAACAGCTGGCTTCGCGGCCCCGTGCTCCCGCATTCGAGTCCAGCCGGGTTCTATCTGCGGCACCGTCTGGGGCCTTGCCGCAACGCCTTTTCCAACATCGTGAAAGGACCTGGTTATGCCGGACTTGTCAGCATTCTTCCCGCTTTTTGCCACGCTCATTGGGGCGGCAATCGTCGTCGGCGTCCTGTGGCTGGCCACCAAGCTGATGTGGAAAGTCGCTGAGCCCAATGAGGCCCTCATCATTTCCGGCCTGACGCGGGGCACACTGAACACCCGGGAAGGCATGGACTTCAAGATCGTCACCGGCAAGGGCGCCCTCGTGTTTCCCGGGCTGCAGACCGTCAGGACCCTCTCCCTGACCCTCAATGAAACCGAACTCAAAGTCTCTTGCGTGACGTCGCAGGGCATCCAGGTAATTGTGGAAGGTGTGGTCATCTACAAGATCGGGGACGCTCCGCCGTTCATCGCCAACGCCGCGCGGCGTTTCCTCGGCCAGCAGCCGAAAATGGAAAGCCAGGTCTACAACGTTTTCGAGGGGCATCTGCGCTCGATCATCGGCAGCATGACCATGGAGGAGATCATCCGCGAGCGCGACAAGCTCGGTTCACAGGTCCGCAGCGCCAGCGGGGTTGAAATGGAAAAGCTCGGCCTGGTGGTCGATTCCCTCCAGATCAAGGACCTGCAGGACCCCACCGGCTACATCGAGAACATCGCCAAACCACATATCGCCCAGGTCAAAATGGAAGCACGGATCGCCGAGGCCACCAGGAACCGTGAGGCCGCGGAAAAGGAAGCGGAAGCGGAGGCGCTGATTGCGGACGCCCAGAGCATCTCAGCGATCCGGCAATCCGTGGCCCAGGCAAACGCCGAACGGGCCAAGGCAGAAGCCGCCCAGGCGGGGCCCCTCGCCGACGCGACAGCCCGCCAGCAGGTGGTGGTCCAGGAAACTGAAGTGGCCAAGCTCGAGGCGGACCGTGAGGAACAGAAACTGCAGACCAGCGTCCGGAAGCCGGCGGATGCCAAAGCCTACGCCAAGCGCACCGACGCCGAAGGCCAGAAGGCCGCCGACATCAGCGCAGCCGAAGCGCTGGCCCGGCGCACCGAACTCGAAGCACAGGTCAACGCCCGGCGGACGGAGCTGCAGGCCCAGGCCAACGCCACGGCGGCGGCGGCCGCGGCCGGAGCCACCCGGGTGACCGGCGAAGCAGAGGCGGCGGCCACGAAGGCCCGCGGTGATGCGGCTGCCTCCGCCATCAAGGCAAAGGCCCTGGCCGAGGCGGACGGCATCAAGGCACGCGCCGAAGCCCTGGGAACCAATCAGGATGCCGTCATTTCCCAGCAGTTGGCGGAAAACATGCCGGCCATCATCGCAGCAGCAGCGGAACCGTTCGCCCACGTTGGACAGCTGACGGTCCTCAACGGCGGCGAGGGCATCAACCGGATGGTCGGCGGGATCCTGGCGCAGGTGGGCGACTACCTTCCGGCCCTCAGATCCGCTCTCAGGAACGGCCGGGAGGATTCCAAGCGTCCCCCGAAAGCTCCGGATGCATGATGCACAGGGACGTTGACCGGAGTCTCACCGGCAGGATCGGACGGGTTACCGGACGTATCGGGCCGGGCACCATCGGCGAAGTCATGATGCCTTTCCGTGGCGGAACCAGCGCGTTCCACGCCCACCCGTTCGACAAGACCAGTGTCTTCGCCGTGGGCGAGGAGGTCCTGGTCATCTACTACGAGCCGCCGCAAACCCTCTACGTTGATGAACTGCCGGATGTCCTGAGGAAAGACACCCACGGTTAGAAGCGCCACATCGAGTACGGCACGCTCGGCAGGTTGCCCGCCATCCAGGGCCGTTCCGTGGGCTCCCGCGGATTCCGGCCGCGGCCGTCGCGCCGAACCAGTACCACCGTGCCGATGCTTCCCAGCATCACGACGACGGCCAGGAGAACCAGTACGACGACGATAGATCCGGACATTTCCCGAACACCCCCTGGCTCCAATTTTACGGCGGATTGACTGGCCCGCACCCTGTGGTGCGTGCACCCATTTGCCGGACTTGGCCGCTTCGCGGCGTGCTTTTGCGGCCATCTCTGGCGAATCGACGGCCGCGCACAGGAGCATCAGGGCTCGCGTGCTCTGCGTGCGCCCATTTGCCGGACTTGGCCGCGTCGCAGGGTGGTTTAGCGGCCATCTCTGGCGAATCGACGGCCGCGCCCGGGAGTATCAGGGCCCGCGTGTTGTGCGTGCACCCATTTGTCGGAATTGGCCGCTTCGCGGATGGATTTAGCGGCCATTTCTGGCGAATCGACGGCCGCGCCCGGGAGTATCAGGGCCCGCGTGTGGTGCGTGCGCCCATTTGTCGGAATTTGCCGCTTCGCGGATGGATTTAGCGGCCAATTCTGGCGAATCGACGGCCGCGCCCGGGAGCATCAGGGCTCGCGTGTTGTGCGGGTGCCGACGCGGTGGCCAGAATGCATATGCTCATTTTTCGCGGCCACGAGGGGTCATATGGGGACTATGTCCATCCCTTGGCATGGCCGAGGGACATGTCCATCCCTTGGCCCGGCCGAGGGACATGTCCAGTGGTCGGGGTGGCGCGGCAGAAGCGAGGGACATGTCCAGCGGCCGGGGAGGCGCCAGCAGCAGCGAGGGACATGTCCAGTGGCCGAGCCTGCATCCCGCCGTGTTAACCAACTCTTCCCTCCCCAGCCACACACCTGACCCCGTGCCGACAGCCGGCCCCCGCACCGTGGAGGGGTGAGGATCGCAATTGTGGCCGAATCATTCCTGCCGCTGATGAACGGGGTAACGCACTCAATCCTTCGTGTCCTGGAGCATCTCCAGGAGCGCGGCGACGAGGTGCTGGTGATCGCGCCTTCCACCCAGGACAACGAGGCCCCGAGCGAGGTCTACGGCGCGTACGTCCACCGGCTTCCCTCGGTTCCGCTGGCCGGCTACACGAACGTGCGCGTGGCGATGGGCGGTGTCTATCGGGTCAAGCGAATCCTTGCCGACTACGCACCGGACGTGGTCCACTTGGCGTCGCCGTTCGTGCTCGGCTGGCGGGCGGCCCAGGCCGCGCACCAGCTGGGGATCCCCACCGTCGCCATTTACCAGACCGAGGTCCCCGGCTATGCCGGCCGCTACGGGGTCCCGTTCCTGGAGAACTGGGCCTGGAACCGGGTGGAGAACATCCACCTTCTCGCATCCCGTACCCTGGTGCCCTCCAGTTTCGCGCTCGACCAGCTCCTCGGCCGCGGCATTCCGCGGGTGGAAATGTGGCGGCGCGGCGTGGACACCCAACGGTTCTGCCCGGCCAAGCGCGACGACGGCTGGCGGGCCGCCGCCGCTCCCGGCGGCGAGCGCATCATCGGCTACGTGGGCCGGCTCGCCGTCGAAAAGCAGGTGCAGGACCTCGCGGTGCTGGCCGATGTTCCCGGAACGCGGCTGGTAATCGTGGGCGACGGACCGCAGCGGCGGGCCCTCGAGGCAGCCCTGCCGGGCGCGCTGTTCACCGGTTTCCTCGGCGGCGGGGAGCTGGCCCGTGCCATCGCTTCCTTTGACCTCTTCGTCCATCCCGGCGAGTTCGAGACTTTCTGCCAGACCATCCAGGAGGCCATGGCGTCCGGCGTGCCGGTGGTGGCCACAGGCCGCGGCGGCCCGCTGGACCTCGTCGAGAACTCCCGCACCGGCTGGCTGTACGAACCGGGCGACCTCGCCGCGCTGCGGGCCCGGGTGATGGACTTGATGGGCGACGACGCCAAGCGCCGCGCGTTCGCCGCCGCGGCCCACGCGTCCGTCCAGGGCCGGACCTGGTCAGCGCTGGGCGATGAACTCGTCCTGCACTACCGTGAGGTGATCTCGGCCAGCACCGCCAGCACAGGACAACACACCGCCGGCCCAGGACACTACACCTCCGGTCTTGGACAACACACCCCCGGCCCGGGCCCCGGACACAGCGCCGCCGTCAACCACCGCTGACCGCCCCTTGGGTTTCGGTTTGCCCAACCACCCCGCTGAAACGCCGGTGCCCCGGCTTGCTACCAGTGGCCCGGTGAGACCCCTATGATTTCCTGAGGGGAGGACTCTCAATGGAATATCAGTGGTCTCATATCCGCACGGCGGCAGCCGCGTGACGGCGACCCCGCGCCCGGTGCCAAGCCCCGAGGCAGTGCTGGAATCCAGTCCCGACGCCCTCCTGGTGGTCGCCGAAGACGGCACCATCCTCCGTGTCAACGCCGCGACGGAACGCATGTTCGGCTACACCCGGGATGATTTGGTGGGTCGCGACCACCGCATCCTCCTGACGGAGGGCTACCACGGCGGTTTCCAGCGCCTGTTCTTCGCGCTCCGCAAAGGGCTCGACGCCGGCGCCGGGGCCACCGATCCCCCGCCGGTCGAGGCCTACGGCCGGCGCCGCGACGGCACCGAATTCCATGGCGAACTGACGTACGCCCTGCTCGCCCCGTGCACCGGTCCAGGCGCGGACCCCGGCACCGGCCCGGGCCCGGGCCCGGGCCCGGAAAGCAAGGCCGACCCCGCCAAGGCCGACCCCACCGACGCCGACCCCGCCGACGCCGAACCCACCAGCATGGCCGTCACCGTCCGGGACATCTCCCACCGGCTCGCAGCGGACGCAGGTCTGCGCGAGTCCATGTCCCTGCTGAGCGCCACGCTGGAATCCACCGCCGACGGCATCCTCGTGGTCGGCGCCGAGGGCCAGATCGCGGGCGTCAACAACCAGTTCGTCTCGATGTGGGGGATCCCGCGGGAACTGCTGGCGACCCAGGATGACAACGCCGTGCTGGGCTTCGTCCTGGACCAGCTCAAGGACCCCACCCAGTTCATCGAAAAAGTCACCGCGCTCTACGCCGATCCCTTGGCGGAAAGCCATGATGTCCTGGACTTCCGCGACGGACGGACCTTTGAACGCTACTCACGCCCGCAGCTGGTCGCGAACAAGGTGGTCGGCCGAGTCTGGAGCTTCCGCGACGTCATGCCCACCCGGATGGCGCAGGACCAGATCACCAAGGCCATGGCTGGTCTTGCCGAGCAGGCGGCCCAGCTCAAGGCCCTTGCCTTCCAGGATCCGCTGACGGGCCTGTCCAACCGCCAGCTCTTCAACGACCAACTCGCGGCCGCCCTGCGCGGACCGTCCGCCACCGCCGTCGACGTCCTGCTCCTGGACCTTGACGATTTCAAGGAAGTCAACGACATCCTCGGCCACCACGCCGGCGACCAGATGCTCATCGAGGTGGGGCGGCGGTTGCGCACCTGCGTCCGCCCGGTCGACGTTGTAGCACGCCTGGGTGGTGACGAATTTGTGGTCCTCCTCGTCGGCTCACTGGATCCCGACGCTGTCGCCGAGCGGATTGTCGCGACCCTGCGGGCGCCGCTCTGGATTGACGGGACCATGCTGCGGCCCAGTCTGAGCCTCGGCCTGGCGTCTATCGCGGACGACGGCGACGACGACGGCGCCGCCACCGGCGATGCCAGCGCCCACCGCGCCAGCGCCCACCACCCCGACGCCGACCACCACGACGCCGACCACCCCAGCGGCGGCGGCGCCTCCGGGCTGCTGCGCCGGGCCGACGTCGCAATGTATGCCGCGAAAGCCGCCGGCAAGAACAGGTACCTGCGGTTCCTGCCGGCGATGATGAAGTCCCTCGTGCAGCGCACGGAGCTGGTGTCCGGTCTGCGGGTGGCCGTGGACAGCGGCCAGATCGAGGTGCACTACCAGCCGATCGTCTCCGCCAAGCTGGGCGTTGTCGGGACGGTCGAGGCGCTGGCCCGCTGGAGGCGCGACGGACAGATCGTCCCGCCGCTGCAGTTCATTCCGGCCGCCGAGCGCAGCGGGCTGATTGTCGAGATCGGGACCGAGGTGTTACTCAGGGGCTGCACCGAGCTGAAGCCCTGGCTCGCCGAAGACGCCACCCGCTCCCTCGCCGTGAACGTCTCCGGCGTTCAGTTGCAGCACGGAGATTTCGTCGAGCTGGTGCTCGCGGTGACGGCGTCCTGCGGCGTTGCTCCGCAGCAGCTGGTGCTGGAAGTTACCGAGAGTGTCTTTTTCGACGACGACTGCCACGTGATCCAGCAGCTCACCGCCCTCCGTAGCGCCGGGGCGCGCGTGGCCCTCGACGATTTCGGCACCGGCTACTCCTCGCTGGGCAGGCTTCAGGACCTGCCCGTGGACACCCTGAAGATTGACCAGTCCTTCGTCGCCATGATCCACACGGGTAAGGAGAAGCTGCCCATCCTGCGCGCCATGATCGGCATGGCCCAGGGACTCGGCCTGAATGTCACCGCGGAGGGTGTGGAGACGGCAGCACAGGCCGAGTACCTGATGGACCTGGGCTGCGATTCCCTGCAGGGCTTCCTGTTCTCCGGCCCCGAGCCGGGGTCCGCGTTGGAGCCCGCTATCGCCCGGTCAGCCCAGGCATTTGCCGCACTGTGGGGCGGCCGGGTCGCCGGAAACCGGTGACCCCGCCGGGCGCCGCAATAGAGCGGCCATGACCTGGACGCCAGGGTGCTGGACGCCGAGGTGCTGGACAAGGGGCCGGGGAACCCTATGATTCAGGGGAACGTATTGCCCGCGGCGCCGCCGCCGGGTCTGTTTGCATCCGTCGCTTTGGGGGCCGGTATCGCCGTGGGACCTGGGATTGAAGAGAGCCTGCTGGAACAGGGTCCCGACGCTTTTTTGCTGCTGAGCATGGACGGAACCGTCGCACTGGTGAACTCGGCGGCGGAGTGCCTTTTCGGCTACCCGCGCGATCAGCTCGTGGGTAGCCAGCACAACATCCTGCTGTCCGAGGACGAACGCGGCGGATTCCTCCGCGTCCTCGGCAGGCTGGGCCGGGGAAGCATGGCCGGAAAGCGCCCGTTTGCGGCGGCAGGGCGCCGCAGTGACGGCACCGAACTGGCCCTGGAAATCACCTGCTCGCTCGTAACGTTCGACGGCGGCACCGCCGTGGCGGCCGCCGTCCGCGATGTGAGCCACCGCCACGACGCCGATTCCGGCCGGCGCCTGGCCGTCTCCTTGCTGGACGCCACCCTGGAAACCACCGCCGACGCTATTCTTGTGGTCTCCAACGAAGGGCAGATCACCGGCATTAACGATCAGTACCTCAAACTCTGGGGCATGCCGCCGGAGCTCATCGCGGCCGAAGACCCGCTGGCTCTGATCAGCTTCATCACGGGACAACTGGTCGATCCAGCGTACTTCCTGGCCAAGATGACCGCCCTGCACGCGGACCGGGTGATGCAAAGCCATGACGTGCTGGAGTTCAAGGACGGCCGCACCGTGGAACTCTACTCACGTCCGCAGAAGGTAGCGGACACGATCGTGGGACGGATCTGGAATTTCCGCGACATCACCTCCCACCGCAGTGCCCAGAACCAGGCACGCCGGGCCATGGAGGAACTCGCCGAGCAGGCCGACAAGCTTAAGGAACTCGCCTTCCAGGACCCGCTGACGGGCCTGGCCAACCGGATGCTTTTCAACGAACGCGCCTCCGCCGCGCTGCTCAATCCAGGGCCCGTGCACATGCTGTTGCTGGACCTTGACGATTTCAAGGAAGTCAACGACGTCCTCGGCCACCATGCCGGGGACGAGATGCTGGTGGAAATTTCCCGGCGGCTGTTGAACTGCGTGGGACCCCACGGCACCGTCGCACGGCTGGGCGGCGATGAATTTGTCGTCCTGCTGGTCGGCTGCCGGGACGCCGACGCCGTCGCGCAGCGCATCGTCGCGACCCTGAATGCTCCGGTCTCCATCGAGGGCACCCTGATGCGCCCGGGCCTGAGCCTGGGGGTGGCCTCGCGGGATGCGGGGACCCTGACGTCCTCGGAGCTGCTGCGGCAGGCGGACCTGGCCATGTACGCGGCCAAGGAAGCCGGAAAGAACTGCTACGTCCGCTTCCGGCCGGAAATGCTCGCCGCACTGCTGGAACGCACCCAGATCACCGCGGGGCTGCGCCGCGCCGTCGAGCTCGGCCAGATTGTGGTCCACTACCAGCCTGTCGTCTCCACCAAACTGTTGGAGGTTGTGCAGTTTGAAGCCCTGGCCCGCTGGGATTGGGACGGGCAGCTGATGGCCCCGGACGCTTTCATCGAGACCGCCGAGCGCAGCGGCCTGATCCGCGACATCGGGGCCGAGGTGCTGCGGCGAAGCTGCACCGAGCTGTCACCGTGGCTCGCGGCGGATCCCGGCCGGACCCTGGCCGTGAACGTCTCCGGCGTGCAGTTGCAGCACGCAGACTTCGCGGACCGTGTGCTGGCTATCGCGGCCCGGTGCAGCGTCGATCCGCACCAGCTGGTCCTGGAGGTGACGGAAAGCGTGTTCTTTGATGCCCACTCCCACGTCATCCAGCAGTTGGAGGGCCTGCGCAACGCCGGGATCCAGGTGGCTCTGGACGACTTCGGCACAGGCTATTCCTCGCTGGGCCGGCTGCAGGAACTCCCGGTGGACATCGTCAAGATTGATAAGTCATTTGTCTCCATGCTGCGCACCGGGACGGAGAAGCTGCCCATCCTGACGTCGATGATCCACATGGCCCGGAGCCTGGGGCTGAAGGTCACAGCAGAGGGCATCGAGACGCCAGCCCAAGCCCGGTACCTGATGGACCACGGCTGCGATGCCCTGCAGGGCTTTATGTTCTCCCGTCCGGAGCCCGAACCCCGGCGGGAACTCGCCATCCGCCAGTCCGTGGCGGCCATCGCAACGCTCGAGGGCGTCCCGCTGCCGGGGTGGCCGTGTTGAAACATTCCGGCGCCGCATGATGCGCATCACGCGGCAGCGGGCTGCACCGCCTATAGTTTATGAAGCGCAGCCCCTCTTGTTCTCCGCAAGGTGCCTGCAATCCGTATCCGTCGCTTGGGGGGCAGGCAAAACATCATGGACCCAGGGTTCGCACAACTACTGCTGGAGCACAGCCCGGACGCACTGCTGGTCCTCGATCCGGACGGATCCATTTCCTTCCTGAACACCGCCGCTGAGCGGCTCTTCGGCTACTCCCGCGCCCAGCTCATCGGTGCCGACCACAGCCTGCTGCTGGCCGAGGCGTCGCGTGAGGATTTCCACCGGGTCCTGACCAGTGTGGGCGCCGCGGCGGCGCCCCTCCCCCGGGCCTTCGCCGGCTCCGGCCGCCGCGCCGACGGCTCCGAGGTGCCGATCGAAATATTCTGCTCGCTGATCCCCGCCCAGGCATCCGCGGGCTCCAATCCCCCGTCCGTCGCGTTGTCGGTCCGCGGCACGGCGAACCGTCCGGCGCCGTCGTCGGGCAGCCGCCCGGGCTACGCCGCCGCGGTGAACGCCGCAGACGCCGCTGCAGCAGACACCGTCACGCACCGCCGTCGTACTGCTGTCGCTGCCACCGCCGCTCCCGCTCCCGCGGCCTTCGCCGAGCACGACGACGAGCTCAAGGCCGGCGTGCTGCGTGATCCGCTCACCGCGCTGCCCAACGGGACCCTGTTCAATGAACGCCTCGCCGCGGCCCTGCGCCGGCCGGACCCGGTGGATGTGCTGCTGCTGAATCTGGACGACTTCAAGAGCCTCAATGACTTGCTGGGCAGATCGTCCGCGGATGAACTGTTGGTGGAGGTCGCCAGCCGGCTGCGCAACTGCGTCCGCCCGCATGACACCGTGGCCCGGCTGGGCGGCGACGAATTCGTGGTGCTGCTGACCGAATGCCTCAACGCGGACGCGGTGGCCACCCGGATCGCCGAGTCCCTATACCAGCCGCTGCGGGCCGGCGGCTCCGTGGTCCGGCCCGGCGTGAGCATGGGCCTGGCCTCAAAAACCCCGCAGACTCTGGACGGAGCCGAACTGCTCCGGCAGGCGGACGCGGCCATGAACGCGGCCAAGTCCGGCGGCAAGAGCACCTGGCTGCGGTTCCGGCCGGAGATGCTGAACACGGCGGTGCATAAGGCCGACGGCGAGACCGGGCTCCGGCGCGCCGTGGAGCTGGGCCAGATCTCTGTCCACTACCAGCCGGTGGTGTCGCCGGGCCTCGGGTCGGTGGTGCAGTTCGAGGCGTTCGCGCGCTGGGAACGGCACGGCCGGCTGGTGCCGCCCAACCAGTTCCTGCCCGTGGCCGAACAGAGCGGGCTCATCCGCGAAATCGGCGACGAGGTCATGCGCCGCGCCTGCGCCGAGATCCGCCCCTGGCTCGCCGGCGACGCCGCGCACATCGTCGCGGTGAACGTCTCAGGCCTGCAGTTCCAGAACCGCGACTTCGCCACGGACGTGCTCGCCATCGTGGCAGCCACCGAGGTCAGCCCGCGTCAGCTCATGCTGGAACTGACCGAAAGCGTATTCTTCGACGCCGGGTCCGACGTCCTGCACCAGCTCCGCCAGCTGCGGGAGGCCGGGGTGCGGATTGCGATGGACGACTTCGGGACAGGCTATTCCTCGCTGGGGCGGCTCAAGGAGCTGCCGCTGGACAACGTCAAGATCGACCGTTCCTTTGTGTCGATGATCAAGACCGGCCAGGAGCAGCTGCCTTTCTTTGCCACCATGATCAACGCCGCGCACGGCCTCGGCCTGAAAGTCACTGCCGAGGGCATCGAAACGCCGGCGCAGGCCAAATACCTGATGGACCGCGGCTGCGACTCGCTACAGGGCTACCTGTTCGCGAAGCCGGCCCCGGCCAGTGAGCTGGCCGGGACCATGGAGAGCGCCCTGACCGCGATTGATAAGGTCGACGCCGCGCGCTGACCCGGTTACCCCCGGTGATCGAGCTTGTCGAGATCCAAGGCGACCAGCGCCTCGCTGCGCTCCCACAGCTCCCGCGCGAGCTCCGCATCGTACGCCTGCTTATTGGCCTTCGCGAGGGCACGCTTGGCGTAGTACGCCCCGGAGATCCAGTCCTCACCGGGCGTCGCCGTGGCGAGCCACACGAGTGTGTCTGCGCCTTGTTCGGGGCTCAGCAGGAAGCGGCTGAGGAAGGTCTTGTACGCGTGCCGCATGGGACTCGTGGACTCGGCCGCAAAGTTTGTGGCCACGACGCCGGGGTGGAACGCCGCAGTGCTGACGCCATCCGCCGCGTAGCGGTTGTTAAGTTCACTCGTGAAGAGGATGTTGGCCAGCTTGGCGGTGCCGTAGGCCCGGTTGGTGGAGTAGCTCTTCGCGGCGTCCAGGTCCTCCAGATCCAGTTTACCGAAGCCGTTGGCGGCACTGGCGGTGTTGATGACGGTGGCGTTGCTGGCGGTAAGCACCTCCATCAGCTCCGTGGTGAGCAGGAAAGGGGCCAGGTGGTTGATCTGGAAGGTCTTCTCGTGGCCGTCCGCCGTGAGCTCGCGCTTGCCCATGATCCCGCCGGCGTTGTTGGCCAGGACGTCGATCCGCGGGTACTTCTCCTTCAACTGCGCAGCGAGCCGGCGCACCTGTGCCAGAACCGCGAAGTCGGCGACGAAGAAGTCCGCACCGATCTCCGTGGCGATCCGCTCGGTCTTCTCCGCGGAACGCCCCACGACCACCACGCGCTCCCCTCGTTTGCTCAGGATCCGCGCGGCGGACGCGCCGATGCCGTCGCTGGCGCCGGTGATAACAATGGTCCGCTGCGTCATGAATGTAGTCCTTCGAATGGATGCGGGTGTCGCTCTTACAACGCAGCCATGGCCATAAGTGTTCCGGAGCGTTGCGCTCCGGGGCGCTCAATTGGGGGTTAAATGCGGGAGAGCCTCCGACCTGGTGGTTGGAGGCTCTCGACCGTTTAATGGTTGTCCGGCGGTGACCTACTCTCCCACACCCTCCCGGGTGCAGTACCATCGGCGCTGTGGGTCTTAGCTTCCGGGTTCGGGATGGGACCGGGCGTTTCCCCCACGCTGTGACCGCCGTAACCCTTGCTCCCGTACCTTTGCCGCGCCTGGGGCGCGGGGGTTGGGAAATTTGTGGTTACCGCTTCCTGCACCGGTGTTCTGGTGCAGTTGTGGTGTTGTTATTGTGTTGTGGTTGTGTTCCCTGCAACGGACCGTGTGACGGGTTTGTTGTTTGGGAACCACATAGTGGACGCAAGCAGTCTTGTTTCTTTGTACCCTCTTCATGGTGTGAACGTCTTTTGAATCCGTTCACGAAAGGGGGTGTGTGGTGTAAGTTATCGGCCTATTAGTACCGGTCAGCTTCACGAGTCGTTAGTCCTCGCTTCCACATCCGGCCTATCAACCCAGTGGTCTGGCTGGGGGCCTCTCACACCCGGGGGTGTATGGAAATCTCATCTCGAAGCGAGCTTCCCGCTTAGATGCTTTCAGCGGTTATCCCATCCGAACGTAGCTAATCAGCGGTGCACTTGGCAGTACAACTGACACACCAGAGGTTCGTCCGTCCCGGTCCTCTCGTACTAAGGACAGCCCTTCTCAAATTTCCTGCGCGCGCAGCGGATAGGGACCGAACTGTCTCACGACGTTCTAAACCCAGCTCGCGTACCGCTTTAATGGGCGAACAGCCCAACCCTTGGGACCTACTCCAGCCCCAGGATGCGACGAGCCGACATCGAGGTGCCAAACCATGCCGTCGATATGGACTCTTGGGCAAGATCAGCCTGTTATCCCCGAGGTACCTTTTATCCGTTGAGCGACGGCCATTCCACAATGTACCGCCGGATCACTAGTCCCGACTTTCGTCCCTGCTCGAGATGTCTCTCTCACAGTCAAGCTCCCTTGTGCACTTACACTCGACACCTGATTGCCAACCAGGCTGAGGGAACCTTTGGGCGCCTCCGTTACTTTTTAGGAGGCAACCGCCCCAGTTAAACTACCCATCAGGCACTGTCCCTGACCCGGATTACGGGCCGAAGTTAGATGTCCAAAGTGACCAGAGTGGTATTTCAACGATGACTCCACCCGAACTGGCGTCCGGGTTTCAACGTCTCCCACCTATCCTACACAAGCCACTCCGAACACCAATACCAAACTATAGTAAAGGTCTCGGGGTCTTTCCGTCCTGCTGCGCGTAACGAGCATCTTTACTCGTACTGCAATTTCGCCGAGTTTATGGTTGAGACAGCGGGGAAGTCGTTACTCCATTCGTGCAGGTCGGAACTTACCCGACAAGGAATTTCGCTACCTTAGGATGGTTATAGTTACCACCGCCGTTTACTGGGGCTTGAATTCTCAGCTTCGCCTTGCGGCTAACCGGTCCTCTTAACCTTCCAGCACCGGGCAGGAGTCAGTCCGTATACATCGTCTTGCGACTTCGCACGGACCTGTGTTTTTAGTAAACAGTCGCTTCCCCCTGGTCTCTGCGGCCCCTGCACGCTCCGGACAGCTAGTGTCCATCACGCTGGGGGCCCCCCTTCTCCCGAAGTTACGGGGGCATTTTGCCGAGTTCCTTAACCATAATTCTCTCGATCGCCTTAGTATTCTCTACCTGATCACCTGTGTCGGTTTGGGGTACGGGCGGCTAAAACCTCGCGTCGATGCTTTTCTCGGCAGCATAGGATCACCGAATCCCCCCGTGAAGGGGTCCCATCGGGTCTCAGGCATCATGAACGGCGGATTTGCCTACCGTTCGCCCTACATCCTTAGACCGGGACAACCATCGCCCGGCTCGGCTACCTTCCTGCGTCACACCTGTTAATACGCTTGACTCCCAGGCTCAGATCCCGCGCTCCACCAAAACCCCCACACCCACAAGGGGTGCACGGGCAGGTTTCGGGCGGTTAGTATCCCCTGTTCACCATGGACGGTTTTTCGCCGGTACGGGAATATCAACCCGTTGTCCATCGACTACGCCTGTCGGCCTCGCCTTAGGTCCCGACTTACCCAGGGCAGATTAGCTTGACCCTGGAACCCTTGATCATTCGGCGGACGGGTTTCTCACCCGTCTTTCGCTACTCATGCCTGCATTCTCACTCGTGTAGGCTCCACCGCTGGTTTACACCGCGACTTCACTGCCCACACGACGCTCCCCTACCACTCCAGACGCCTGAACCAACCCCGCAACGGGGGCGGCTTAGCTACTATCTGAAATCCACAACTTCGGCGGTGTACTTGAGCCCCGCTACATTGTCGGCGCGGAATCACTTGACCAGTGAGCTATTACGCACTCTTTTAAGGATGGCTGCTTCTAAGCCAACCTCCTGGTTGTCTTCGCAACTCCACATCCTTTCCCACTTAGCACACGCTTAGGGGCCTTAGTTGGTGGTCTGGGCTGTTTCCCTCTCGACTATGAAGCTTATCCCCCACAGTCTCACTGCTGCGCTCTCACTTACCGGCATTCGGAGTTTGGCTGACGTCAGTAACCTTGTAGGGCCCATTAGCCATCCAGTAGCTCTACCTCCGGTAAGAAACACGCAACGCTGCACCTAAATGCATTTCGGGGAGAACCAGCTATCACGAAGTTTGATTGGCCTTTCACCCCTACCCACAGCTCATCCCCTCCATTTTCAACTGAAGTGGGTTCGGTCCTCCACGACGTCTTACCGTCGCTTCAACCTGGCCATGGGTAGATCACTTCGCTTCGGGTCTAGATCACGCCACTGCAACGCCCTATTCAGACTCGCTTTCGCTACGGCTTCCCCCCACGGGTTAACCTCGCGACGTAACACTAACTCGCAGGCTCATTCTTCAAAAGGCACGCCGTCACAGTAACTTGCGATAAATCGCGACTGCTCCGACGGATTGTAAGCACACGGTTTCAGGTACTGTTTCACTCCCCTCCCGGGGTACTTTTCACCTTTCCCTCACGGTACTGGTCCGCTATCGGTCATTAGGGAGTATTTAGGCTTATCAGGTGGTCCTGACAGATTCACACGGGATTTCTCGGGCCCCGTGCTACTTGGGATAC
>NZ_JAXCID010000034.1:0-46759 GCF_035985125.1 Arthrobacter sp. CG_A4
TCCCCTGGTTCATCCCGCCCCCACACCTTGACCCCGGACAAAAACCCCACCGAAACCACTACTTCCGGCCCACAGATCTCAACACACCGGCGTGAACCGTGCGGCGCTGAGTCCCTCGCATCGGTGTCCTGTGCAGAGTGCAGATCCGGGAACTGCCCAACCGAAAGGTGAATCGAGAGGCGTTGTACAAAGTTCTTGGACAAAGATACCGAACCGAGCGCCCAGTTATCTCGATCATGGAGATATTATCGAGCTGTGAACGACATGACGCCGGTGAACCCCCGGAAACCGCCGATTGCACGGCGACCTGACGCCGCGGCAACAGCTCCTGATCCAGCCGCGGCCGCGGCAAGAGTCACTGCTCCAACCCCGGCAACAACGCCGGCGACACCCAGCCGGTCGAAAGCCTCTGGCGGAGCGACGAAGTCAGCCGCCCTGAACTGGAGCGGGGCAGCCGTGGCCACGGCGTTGATCGCGGTGCCGTTGAGGATGCTGCTGGGCAACAGCGCCGTGCTCGCCGGCCACCCCGCCCTCCCCGCGCTGCTGCTGACCACTGTTGCCGTCGGTGCGCTCTGGGCATTAATACTGATCAGACGATGGAAAAACCCACGCGCGGTGTCGCGCTGGCTATTGATGCGCGGCTTCGCGGGCCGGCTGGCGGCTGTGGGCCTCGTCGCGGCCTTGGCCTGGCTGGGCCCTTTCCCTTACCAGCCCGTCGGCGCGGACGGACAGTCCACCGGCACCACCACCGAGGACGCCACCTCGATCACCCTCACCCCGGAGGGCAAGGCCGGCGCTGGCCTCGTGTTTTACCCCGGCGCGAGGGTCGACGCGCGCGCCTACCAGGACATCCTAGGTCCGCTCGCAAACTCAGGCTATCTGGTGGTGATCCTCAAGGAGCCGCTGGGCCTGTCCCTGCTGGACTCAAGCCAGGCCCGCGTGGCTATCGGCCGCCACCCGGACATCACATCTTGGGCAGTCGGCGGCCATTCGCTCGGCGGAGTGAGCGCGTCGTCCTTTGCGAAGGAGAACGACGACGTTGCCGGGCTCCTGCTGTTTGCCTCGTTCCCCGCGGACAATATGGCAGCAGCAAGCGGCGTGTCGGTCCTATCAGTCTCCGGGTCCAACGACGGCCTCAGCACGACGGACAAGATCGCCTCGTCGAAGCCACGGCTCCCGGCCACAACAGAATATGTGGTGGTTGAAGGCGGCGTGCATGGGTTCTTCGGGGACTACGGCGAGCAGCCCGGCGACGGAAAACCCGGTATCTCCCGCGAGCTGGCCCAGCAGCAAATCGCCGCGGCGTCGCTCCGCTTTATGGACCGGGTCCGTACCGCAGGCTAACGCGATATGGCGACGAGTCCGCGCCGAGGCTCCACAGTCTTCGGCGCCGCTTCGGAATCCAGCATCACCCTCAACGAGATGGTCGGCCGGCCACCCGGAACGGCTACCGCCCGGCGGCCGGTCGGCGGACCACCCGGAACGGCTACCGCCCGGCGGCGTATCCCTGAGCGCCGCGCGGATTCGCGGCCGCCTGCAGGACCCCCGTCTCTGGGTCACGGACGACGGCGGACAGCCGACCCAGCGTCCAGCCGCCCGCACGGGTGACGATGTGCCCGCGGCGCTCAAGTCCCGCGATCACGTCCTCCCCCAGGCGGTCCTCGACTACGGCGCCGCCCGGTTCCCAGGTGCGCGGCCAGAACGAGCCGGGCATCGACGTCGTATGGAACGTGGGAGCGTCGATCGCCTGCTGCGGTGAGTAGCCGCCCACGATATTCCTCAGCAGATACGGCAGTTGCCACTGGTCCTGCTGGTCGCCGCCAGGGGAGCCCAGCGCGGTCACGGCATGGCCGTCGCGAAGCACGAGGGTGGGCGTCAGCGTGGTGCGCGGCCGCTTGCCCGGTGTCAGCGTGGAGGGTGTGCCGGGTTCCAGCCAGGTCATCTGCAGCCGGGTGCCCAGGCAGAAGCCCAGCTCCGGAATGGCCGGGGAGGACTGCAGCCAGCCGCCGGACGGCGTCGCCGAGACCATGTTGCCCCAGCGGTCCACGACGTCGATATGGCAGGTGTCGCCGCGGGTCTCCCCGCCCGGCGCCACAGTGGGCTCCCCCACCCCGAGTCCAGCCAAGCCCGACCCTGCGGCCACCGCCCCTGCGGCCCCCGTCCTCGCAGAACCTGTACCCGCGGGCGCCGGCGGTGTGTAGTGGGTGCGCAGCGGCGGCAGATACGGCTCGCGCTCCGGCACCGAGCCTGGACGGAATTCGTGCGAGGCCCGCTCCCCGATCAGTGATCGGCGGCCGGCGCAGTACTCCTCGGACAACAGGTACTCCAGCGGCACGTCGGTGTCGCCGTAGTATCCTTCCCGGTCCGCGAGCGCGAGCTTCTGGGCCTCCAGGATGGTGTGCGCCCCGAGCTCGGTGGACGGATCGAGGTACCGGTCATCGAACCCTTCGAGAAGCGCAAGCGTCTGCAGTAGCGCCGGGCCTTGGCCCCACGGTCCGGTCTTGGCGATCGTATGCCCCCGGAACTCAATGGTGGCCGCCGGTTCGTAGCCGGCTTCGAACCCCGCGAGATCCTCCATCGCAAGGACACCGCGATGGTCCGTACCGGAGGAATGCCGGTGCGGGGTCTGGACGGAGTCCACCATGGCCTTGGCCACGAAGCCCGCACGCCACTCGCGCCGGGCGGCGTCGATTCCAGCCTGGCGGGAGTGCTCGCGGCCGTCGTCGCCGGGGTACCGGCCGGAGCGCTCTGACGAGCGGCTCCCCGGCGACCCAACCGGCGACTCAACGGATCCGGCTGCCCCGGCGTCGATAAGCCGCTGCAGAGTCCGGGCGTACGCCGTATTCTTCACCAGCTCCCCTTCAGCCGGAATCCGCCCCCCGGGCATCCACAGTTCGGCCGAGGTTGGCCAGTGCGCCTGGAACAGCGCGGAGACGGCCTCGATGGTGGCACCGACGCGGCCCAGCATCGGATGGCCGTCCTTGGCATAGCCGATTGCGAAGTCCAGCACCTCGCCCAGTTCCCAGGTTCCGTGGTCGCGCAGGAGCAGGAGCCAGGCGTCGACGGCGGCAGGCACTGCCGCTGCCAGCGCCCCCGAGCCGGGCACGAGGTCCAGGCCCTCGGCGAGGTAGTGCTCCACGGTGGCTCCGGCCGGGGCGGGTCCCTGGCCCATCAGGACCACGGGTGTGCCGGGCGCGGCCGCGGTGACGAAGATACCGGTCATGTCCCCGCCCGGGCCGTTCAGGTGCGGCTCCACGACGTGCAGCACAAATGCTCCCGCCGTTGCGGCGTCGAACGCGTTCCCGCCGCGTTCCAGCACGGCTTGCGCTGCCGCCGTCGCGAGCCAGTGCGTTGACGCGCTCATCCCGAAGGTGCCCTGCAGTGTGGGTCGGGTGGTGAACTGTTCGGGGCGGGTGAACGCGGACGGGCCGGCGGGAACAGCGCCCGCCGGCGGCAGACCGGTTGCCACAGAACCCGAGGAACCCGCGGGAACCGGCGTCACACCTGTTGCCCCAGGGTCAGCCAAACAGGGCCGCCACGCGGGTGAGGGTCTCGTACACGCCGTAGCCCAGCGGCACGCCCACGAGGGCCCAGGCGATGGCCAGTTTCCCGGTGGACGGTTTCACCGACGTCTGTGCAGCACTCATCTCAAGCCTCCATGGCGGGTTCTTCGGACCGGACACGGTCCGGGCGTGCTTCGTGGAAGCGCGCATCCACGGGCTTGACCAGCAGGTTCGCCACAAAACCTATCACCAGCAGCCCCACCATCGTCAGCAGTGCGGGCTGGTAGGACGCGGCGTTCAACTGGCCCGGCTTGCCCTGGGCGTCAAGGAAGGCATTGACGATCAGCGGTCCGGCGATGCCCGCCGCGGACCAGGCCGTCAGGAGCCGGCCGTGGATGGCCCCCACCTGGAAGGTGCCGAAGAGGTCGCGCAGGTAGGCCGGGACGGTCGCGAAGCCGCCGCCATAGAAGGAGATGATGACGAAGGCAAGAACAACGTAGAGCGCCGTGGTGGTGGACCCGGCCAGCGCGAGCAGCGCGTAGAGCACCGCACCGACGCCGAGGTACACCATGTAGATGCGCTTGCGCCCGGTCACGTCCGAGGTGGCGGACCAGGCGAAGCGGCCCGACATATTGCCGATCGAGAGCAGCCCCACGAAGCCGGAGGCGACGGCGGCACTCACCAGGGACACGCCGTCGGACTGGCGGAAGAAGTCCTGGATCATCGGCGCGGCCTGTTCAAGGATGCCGATGCCTGCTGTGACGTTGCAGAACAGGGCGATCCAGACCAGCCAGAACTGCCTGGTCTTGACCGCATTGGCGGCGGATACATTGTCCGTAGTGACCAGCTTGGAGGCCTTGACCTTGGCCGGATCGAAGCCGGCGGGCTTCCAGCCCTCGGCCGGCACCTTGATGGTGAAGGCGCCGAACATCATGTAGGCCACGTAGACGAGGGCGAGGGTCAGGAACAGCTTGCCCACCGAGTCGCCGCTGGCCACCCAGCCCTTGGCTCCGGAGTTGGGATCGTACAGCTTGAGCAGCGCCGTGGAAACCGGACTGGCGATCAGGGCACCGCCGCCGAATCCCATGATGGCCATGCCCGTGGCGAGTCCGGGACGGTCGGGAAACCATTTGATCAGGGTGGATACCGGGGAGATGTAGCCGATGCCCAGTCCGATCCCGCCGACGAAGCCGTAACCGAGGTATACGAGCCAGAGCTGGCCGCTGAAGATGCCGAGCGAGCCGATCAGGAAGCCGCTGGCCCAGAATACGGCCGAGGTGAACATCGCTTTGCGCGGGCCGTTCTTGTCCACCCAGGTGCCCATGATGGCGGCGGAGAGCCCCAGCATCACGATCGCGATGGAGAAGATCACACCGATCTCGGTCAGGCTGGCGCCGAAGTGCTTGACGAGGGCCGTCTTGTAAACACTCGTCGCGTAGGCCTGGCCGATGCACAGATGCACGGCGAGCGCCGCGGGAGGCACCAGCCACCGGTTGAATCCCGGTGGTGCGATGGTTCGTTCACGGTCCAGCCAGCCCATACGTGCTCCCTTGCTTGTCGACTCCGGTGTCCCAGCGGCATAGCGGCGAAAGGCCCGGATCCGGGTTTTTGCCTCCGGCAATCATGCTGCATATCGTCAGCAGACGTACTATTTATGCGCCGAGCGGCAGCTTTTCAGCGGTAAGCGGTCGACTAGTGGCCGAGCCCTGCTTTCCGGAGGGCTTCGGCCATCGCGGTGCTGGCCGGCGTCGACGCGGGCCCCGGCTGCTTGGCTGGTGCGTGCTGCGGGCGCTTTTGCGGTGTTCTCTCCGCGGTCCGTTCCCGGCCCCCGGCGGGGGCTGTTTCGTCGTCGAGCCTCAGCGTCAGGGAAATGCGTTTCCGCTCCGGATCCACTTCCAGCACCTTGACCCGGACCACCTGCCCGGACTTCACCACTTCACGCGGATCCGACACAAACCGGTTGGCCAGCGCGGACACGTGCACCAGCCCGTCCTGGTGCACGCCGACGTCGACAAATGCGCCGAACGCCGCCACATTGGTCACGGTGCCCTCCAGCACCATCCCCGGCCTGAGGTCCGTGATCTTCTCGATTCCCGCAGAGAACGCCACCGCGGCGAAGGCGGGACGCGGGTCCCGCCACGGCTTCTCCAGCTCGGAAATGATGTCCCGCACCGTGGGCAGGCCGAAGGAACCGTCGACAAAGTCCTGTGGATCGAGCATGGCGTAACTTCCCGCCGGCTGCCCCTGTCCCCCGGCGGCTGCCCGGATCCTGCGGGCCACGGGGTACGCCTCCGGGTGCACGCTCGAGGCATCCAGCGGCTCCGCTCCCCCGGTGATCCGCAGGAAGCCGGCGCACTGCTCGAACGCCTTTGCGCCGAGCCGCGGAACCTTTTTCAGCTCGCTGCGCTTGTTGAACGGCCCGTGCTCGTTCCGGTACGCGACGATGTTTTCGCTGAGCAGGGGCCCGACGCCGGCCACCCGGCTCAACAGCGCGGGCGACGCGGTGTTGAGGTCCACACCCACCGCGTTCACGCAGTCCTCGACGACGGCGTCGAGGCTGCGGTCCAGCTTCGCGGCCGTAACGTCGTGCTGGTACTGCCCGACGCCGATCGACTTCGGCTCGATCTTCACCAGCTCCGCGAGCGGATCCTGCAACCGCCGCGCAATGGACACCGCACCACGCAGGGACACGTCCATGCCGGGCAGCTCCGCCGACGCCAGCGCCGAGGCGGAATACACCGAGGCGCCGGCCTCGGACACTACGATCTTCTGCGGTTTGGTTCCCTGCTTCGCGGGGCCGGAGCCTGCGCCGAGCTGTTTCAGCAGCTCTGCGGCGAGTCTGTCCGTCTCCCGCGACGCGGTGCCGTTGCCGATCGCCACGAGCTCGACGCCGTGCTTTCCGACCAGGCCCACGAGGGTCCGCAGCGCGTCGTCCCATTTTTTGGCCGGGGCGTGCGGGTAGATGGTGTCCGCCGCGACGACCTTGCCGGTGCCGTCCACCACCGCCACCTTTACACCGGTGCGCAGCCCCGGGTCCAGGCCCAGGGTGGCCCGGTTCCCGGCCGGCGCCGCCAGCAGCACGTCGCGCAGATTGGCGGCGAACACGCGCACGGCCTCGTCCTCCGCGGCGGCGAACATCCGGCTGCGCAAATCCGTGGTCAGCCGGGCGAGTACCCGCGAGCGCCAGGCCAGCTGGGCGGTCTGCAGCAGCCAGGCGTCGGCGGGACGGCCGCGCTCGGCCACCCCGAGGAACCTGGCCACGGCGGCCTCGCAGCGGCCGCGGGCGGCGGCGAGGGCGGCGTCGTCGTTCGGTTCCGCCTCGGCGAGATCGAGCTCCAGTACGCCATCCTTCTCTCCGCGCAGCAGAGCCAGGACGCGGTGCGAGGGCATCCCGGACGGCTGCTGGGAGAACTCGAAGTAGTCCCTGAACTTCTGGCCCTCGGTTTCCTTGCCTTTCCTGACGCGGGACACCATCCGGCCCTGCGTCCACAGCCGCTCCCGCAGGGTGGCGGCCAGATCGGCGTCCAGCGCGACCCGTTCGATCAGGATGGAGCGGGCACCGGCGAGCGCCGCGGCGGCGTCCCCGATGGAGTGTTCTGTGCTGAGATACTTGGCGGCTTCGCGCTCGGGGTGCAGTTCCGGGCGCTTCAGCAGGGAATCGGCAAGCGGTTCCAGCCCTGCCTCGCGGGCCATCTGCGCCTTGGTGCGGCGCTTGGTCTTGAACGGCAGGTAAATGTCCTCCAGCCGCGACTTCGTGTCGGCGCTTGCGACGGCGGCCTGCAGCTCCGGTGTCAGCGCACCCTGCGCGGCGATCGCTTCCAGGATGGCCCGCCGGCGGTCCTCCAGCTCGCGTAGGTAGCGCAGCCGCTCCTCCAGCTCGCGCAGCTGCGTGTCATCAAGTGTCCCGGTGGCTTCCTTGCGGTAGCGGGCGATGAAGGGCACGGTGGACCCGGCGTCGAGCAGGTCCACGGCGGCCTTGACCTGCCAGGGCTGCACGCCGAGTTCGTCGGCGATCTGGACGGCAGTACCGGGCTCCTGGGTCTTCGGGGCCTGGGCCCGGGGAGTGGACGTTTGGGCCTGGGTCTTCGGGGCCTGGGCCCGGGGAGTGGACGTTTGGGCCTGGGTCTTCGGGGCCTGGGCCCGGGGAGTGGACGCTGTCGGCGAGGGGTGCTGTGGGGTCTTCGGGGCCTGCTGCGGGAGTTGGGTCACCCAGCCATTTTGCCCTATCCGGGTCCCTGTCCGGTGGCGCCGGTAGCGGGCTGGGACCCGTCGACATCCTGGATGACTTCGTTGTGGCGGAGGAACCACGGCTTGAAGGGCGGATCAAAACGGGCGAATCTCGGCAGTCCGAGGGCGTTCAATCCGGCTGCGGCGAGCGCTGTTTGCAATTCCTGGTTCCGCTTCCCAAAGGCTGATCTGGAGACGCTGCCGGAGAAGCCCAGGACCGCGGCTAAAGAGCCAGGCACGGTCCGGATCATGACGTCGGGATTCGCCGGGACCGGGGCCGTCTCCGCCGTCATCCCCGCCGGCAGAACAAAGGCGACCACGAAGTCGGCCGCGTCGTCACCCTCTGTCAGGGATCCCCGTTGGAGAACCGGGGCGGTCATGGCCAGCTTCTGGGGACGGCCGAAACCCTGGACCACCGGGGCTGTCATCGCCAGCGACTGCCGGGCCGTATTGTTGCCGCTGATGTAGTTGAAGAGATGACGGAAGGCGGCGTTGCCGGCACGGTCAAACGTCGCGTTGACCTGCACCTCGGCCACGGTGTGCAGGGGGTAGCGGCGCAGCTCGAAGTCCGGGTAGCGCCGGACCAGCTCGAAGGGTTGCTGTTCGGTCATTGTCCTCAGACAATACTCCGGGCCCCGGACAGGAACCAGCATGTTGCGCCACGGGTTCTGGCCGGATTGTCAGAGGGCTTTGATAGCTTGAAGATTAGACGGCCGGGCGGGACGGGCCGGCCGCAAGTCGCCAAATCGGCAGCATCAACATCGGGGGCACAGTGTTTTTTCTTGAACCGGAAGTGCCGGGTTCTGCAACGGACCTGGTTTTCTCCGCAAGCGACCTGGTAGTGGCAGCCAGTTGCGAGTTCCAGCTCCTCCGGAAGCTCGACGAGAAGCTGGGCCGCGCCCCCCAGGCTGCCTACGAGGCCGACGAGATGCTGAAACACGCGGCCAAGCTGGGCGACGTCCACGAACACAGAGTCCTGGATAACTTCCTTGCGGAATTCGGGGTGTGGGATCCAGCGACCGGACACGGCGTGTACGACGTCGTCCCGGCCGCAAGCATGGACCGCGCCACGCTGCTGGCGAAGCACCGGGAGTCCATCGAGGCCCTGCGCTCCGGCGCCGACGTCGTGTTCCAGGCGGCGTTCTTTGACGGGCAGTTCCACGGCCGCTCGGACTTCCTGGTGCACCAGGCTGACGGAAGCTACGCCGTGTTCGACACCAAGCTCGCACGCCATGCCAAGGTGACCGCATTGCTGCAGCTTGCTGCCTATGGGGACCAGCTCCTGAGTGCCGGGATCACCCCGGCTCCGGCTGTGACCCTCGTCCTTGGCGCCACCGTTCCGCTGCCGGGCGGCGGCTTCGACTACGTCCGCAGCCACCACAAGCTCGCGGAGATCCTGCCGGTCTTCTGCGAACGGCGGGACCGTTTCCTCGCGTTGACCGCGGCGCACATTGCGCAGTCCGGCACCGTCCGCTGGGGCGCTCCCGGCATCACCGCTTGCGGCCGCTGCGACTATTGCCAGGAAATGGTCAGGAGCACCGACGATTTGCTCCTCGTGGCCAGGATGAACTCCGCTCAGCGCAAGGCACTCCACCAGCGGGGCATCTACACCGTTACGGAGTTGGCGCAGGCCGGGCTTCCCGCTGCGAACGCTTCGCTGCTTCGGCTACAGGACCAGGCCCGGATGCAAAGCGGGTTGGGCGGTGCCGACGGCGGCGTCCGATATCTCACGGACGGCGAGGAACACTCCCTCCGTTTCGCCGTCATCCCGGACAACACGCTGGCAGAGCTCCCAGCACCCAGTGCGGGCGACATCTTTTTCGACTTCGAGGGCGACCCGCTGTGGCAGGAAAGCTCCACCGGTGTCTGGGGTCTGGAATATCTCTTCGGAGTCATCGAGGCGCCCACAGGGCCAGGTGCGGCCGGAGTGTTCAAACCGTTCTGGGCCCACAGCCGGGAGGAAGAGAAACAGGCGTTCCTGGATTTCCTGGCCTACGTGGAGAAACGCCGGCAGGACTTCCCGGACATGCACGTCTACCACTACGCCGCTTACGAGAAGACGGCGCTCCGCAAGCTCTCCGTGATGCATGTTGCCGGCGAGGACACCGTGGACCAGTGGCTGCGCGACGGGCTGCTCGTGGATCTCTACCACACTGTCCGGAACAGCATCCGGATCTCCGATAATTCCTACAGCATCAAGAAGCTCGAGCCGCTGTATATGGGGACGAACCTGCGCTCCGGGGACGTGAAAGACGCCGGAGCGTCCGTCGTCGCCTACGCCCACTACTGCGATGCGCGCGACGACGGGCGGTCCGAAGAAGCGGCGAAGATCCTCGCCGGGATCTCCGACTACAACGAATACGACTGCCTCTCCACGCTGGAACTCCGCGACTGGCTCCTGGGCCTGGCGCAGGAGCGCGGCATCAAGCCGGGCGGCCAGGGCGAGCATCCTGCTGCCAAGTCCACGGCTGCCGAACCCGCGGCGGACACGGCCCTGGCGCCGGCGGAACTGGACTTGGCCGAGCTGGGCGGACCCGCCGGCGGCCTGGCCGGGGATGACCGGAAGGCCGTGGCAATGTTGGCAGCGGCGGTGAGTTTCCACCGGCGCGAGCGGAAAGCGTTCTGGTGGGCCCACTTTGACCGCTGCGAGAACGGCCCCGACACACATCATCAGCAGGACCGCAACGTCTTCCTGGTCGAGGACGCGGTGGCGCTGGAGGACTGGTGGAAGGACGGCGCCAAACTTCCGGAGCGCAGGGTGAAGCTCATCGGCACCGTCAGCCCTGGCTCGGATCTGCGGGAGGGCAGCACCTGGTTCCGTATGTACCAGCCCCCGCTCCCGGCAGGGCTTGAGGGCACGGGCATCGAGGGGGCCGGCCGCAACGGCTGGTTCGGAACCGAAATCCTGGAGCTCGGCCACGAGGACGGAAAGGACACCGTCATCATCCGGGACAAGCTCCGCAAGAACGTCGAGCCCTACACCCAGCTGCCCGTCGCCCTCACCGAAGACCAGCCGATCCAGACCAAGAGTCTCGAGGCTGCCTTGGAAACCCTCGCCGTCGACGTTGCCGCGGGTTTGCGGACGGCGTTCAAGGACGGAGGGGGCATGGCCGGAGGCGGGCGCAGCGACGCGTTCCCGCGCCATCCGGCCATGGATCTTGTCCGCCGGGTGCCGCCGCGGCTGTCAACGGGGCTGCCGTTGCCCACGCCCAGCGAAGGCGCGGACCGCTACATCGACGCCATCACCGGGGCCGTTGGGGCACTGGAGCACTCCTACGTCGCCGTCCAGGGGCCGCCGGGAACCGGGAAGACGCACGTGGGTTCCCACGTCATCGCCCGGCTCGTGGCCCGCGGCTGGAAGGTGGGCGTCGTCGGCCAGTCCCACGCCGTCGTCGAAAACCTGCTGAAGACCGCGGTGACCAAGGCCGGTGTGAACCCGGCCCTGGTTGCCAAAGACGTGAAGCACGGGGAGCCGCTCCCGTGGAATCAGCGGTCCGGCCAGGACGTCGCCCGGCTGCTTAGCTCTCCCGGCGGCGCGCTCATCGGCGGCACGGCGTGGACTATGACCGGGGCCAACGTTCCCGCGGGGTCGCTGGACCTGCTGGTGATCGACGAGGCCGGCCAGTTCTCCCTGGCCAACACCCTGGCAGTGGCGCAGGCCGGCAGCCGGCTGCTGTTGCTAGGAGACCCCCAGCAGCTGCCGCAGGTCAGTCAGGGCTCGCATCCCGAGCCCGTGGATGAGTCCGCCCTTGGCTGGCTGTCCGCCGGCCACGCGACGCTGCCGCCGGAACTCGGGTACTTCCTGGCCGACTCGTGGCGGATGACCTCGGAGTTGTGCCGTGCCGTGTCTGAGCTCTCCTACGAAGGGCAACTGCGCTCCGCGCCAGCCGCTGACCTACGGCGGCTGGATGGCGTTCCCGCCGGCATAGAGACCGTTATGGTCAATCACACCGGCAACATCACGTCCTCGCCCGAGGAAGCCGCGGAAGTCGTCAGTCAGGTGCGGCGGCACCTGGGGCTGAGCTGGCACTCGGAGCAGGGCACGCGGCCGCTCGACGCCGCCGATGTCCTCGTGGTGGCCGCCTACAACGCCCAGGTCAACGTGATCCGCGATGCCCTGGCCGCCGCGGGTTTGGCGGACGTCCGGGTTGGGACCGTGGATAAGTTCCAGGGCCAGGAGGCCGCGGTGGTAGTGGTCTCAATGGCCTGTTCTGCTGTGGCGGAGGCTCCGCGCGGGATGGAGTTCCTGCTTTCGCGCAACCGGATCAACGTGGCGGTCTCCCGAGGACAGTGGCGCGCGGTCGTCGTCCGCGCGCCCGACCTGACCAATTTTCTCCCCACGCATCCCGAGGGTTTGGAGCAACTTGGCGGCTTCATCGGCCTGTGCCGGCGGTCCGTGGGTTCCTGAGCACCGCTGGCCTCCCCCGCGGGACATGCCCATTCTTGAGGCCCTGCGCCGCGGGACATGCTCATTCTTGAGCGCGAACAGTGAGCAGAATGGCATCCTGCTCACTGTTCGTGGCTAAGGCTGGCCATGTCCGGCCGCAGCGGTGGTGGTGCGGGCCAGACCTAGTTCTGGTACGCCGGGTAGTCGGTGTAGCCCTTGGCGCCCTCACCGTAGAACGTGGACGGGTCCGGCTCGTTGACCGGGAGTCCCTCGCGCCAGCGCCGCACCAGGTCCGGGTTGGCGATGGCCGGGCGTCCCACAACGACGGCGTCTGCGTGGCCGTCCGCGACCAGCGCCACGGCCTCCTCGCGCGTCGTGATGACGCCGAAGCCGGTGTTCAGCAGGAACGTGCCACCAAAGCGGGTGCGCAGATCCTGCACGAGATCGCTGGTGGGTTCCTTGTGCAGGACGCTGAGGTAGGCGAGCTTCAGGGGCGCCAGGGCATCCACCAGCTGTGCGTAGGTCTCGTGGATGTCTGCAGCGTCCAGCTCGATAGCGCCCTGGACGTTATGCTCCGGGGAGATGCGGATGCCGACGCGGTCGGCGCCAATAGCGTCCACCACGGCCCGGGTCACTTCAATGACGAAGCGCGCACGGTTCTCCGGTGAGCCGCCGTAGATGTCGTCGCGGTGGTTGGCTGACGGGGAAAGGAATTCGTGCAGCAGGTAGCCGTTGGCGGAGTGCAGTTCGACGCCGTCGAACCCGGCACCGATCGCGTTGCGGGACGCGGTGACAAACTCCTGGACAATGCCCGGCAGCTCCTCGGCGGTCAGGGCGTGCGGAACCGGGAACGGCTTCTGGCCCGCGTAGGTGCGGGTCTGGCCGTCGATCGCGATGGCGCTCGGTGCGACAACCTCAAAGCCACCGTTGGTGTCCTCATGGGTGACCCGGCCGGCGTGCATGACCTGCGCGAAGATCCGGCCGCCTTCGGCGTGCACGGCTGCGGTGACGTTGGCCCAGCCCTTGAGCTGTTCCTCGGTTACGAGGCCGGGCTGGCCCGGGAATCCCCGGCCGGCGTGGCTGGGGTAGGTGCCTTCGCTGACGATCAGTCCCAGCGAGGCGCGCTGGCGGTAGTGCTCCACCACCAGCGGGCCGGGGATCCCTTCCCTGCCGGAGCGGACGCGAGTCAGCGGCGCCATCACGAGTCGATTGGGCAAATTCAGCTCGCCGAGTGTCATCGGGGAAAACAGCATGCGCAGTTCCTTTCACCATGGATTGGGTTCTCCGTCGGCAACTGAACGGCGCCTGCAGCTATTCCATCTGAGACCCGGATCACTAAGGATGGACGATGATCTTCACCGCAGTATCGTTGTGGTTGATCAGGGTGTCGAAGCCCTTGTCCACGAGGTCAGCCAGGGCGATTCTTCCTGTGATGAACGGCTTCAGATCGACCTTTCCTTCCTGGACGAGCTTGATGGCGGCCGCATGATCGCCGCAGTAGGCGATGGTGCCGCGCAGATCGATTTCCTTCAGAACGACTTTTTGCATGTCAACGGTGGCCGGGTGCCCCCAGATCGACACGTTGACCACGACGCCGGCAGGTTTCACGACGTCGAGCATGGTGTCCAGCACAGCGTTGACCCCGGCGCATTCAAACGCGGCATTGGCCCCCGCGCCTGCGGTCAACTCCTGTACCCGCGCCTTGACGTCGTCCGAGCTCGGATCGAGAACATGATCCGCCACCCCTGACGAAAGCGCCTTGTCCTTGCGGGCCGCCGACAGCTCGGTGACGATCGTGGTGATGCCGAGACCCTTGAGGACCGCGGCGGTCAGCAGGCCGATGGGGCCCGCACCGCCCACGACGGCGACGTCCCCGGCTTTGAGCCCGCTCCTCCCGACGGCGTGATACGCCACCGCGAGGGGCTCGATGAGAGCGGCTTCGTCCAGCGGGATGTCGCCGACAGGGTGGACCCAGCGGGCGTCGACGACGATCTTCTCACTGAGTCCTCCGCCGCCACCCGCCAGGCCGATGAAACCCATCTTGGTGCACAGGTTGTAGTGCCCGCTGAGGCACGGACCGCATTCATTGCAGACGAAGTACGGCTCGACCACCACGCTGTCTCCGATGGCAAGGCCGCTGACCCCCTCGCCGAGTTCCTCGACAGTGCCGGAGAACTCATGTCCCATAGTGACCGGGGCGGCTTCGTGTGAAAGCCCGTGGGGATGTCCGGGCGGCGGGGAAAAGATGGGCCCTTCCAGGAACTCGTGCAGGTCCGTGCCGCAGATGCCGCACCAGGCTACGGCGATCTTTACCGCTCCCGGGCGCAGTTCCGGCTCCGGGACGTCTTCGATCCGGAGGTCTTTGCGGGCGTGGAATCGTGCTGCTTTCATGGTGTTCTGCCTTCGCGTTACGGGCCGTGGCTGCACCTTCGCGGCGCAACCACGGCGTTTCGTTTGGGTTGTCACAGCAGGGGCCGTCACCCCAGTGTGGTTGCCGGCCCTGTGATTGTCACGGCGCGGATTGTCACGGCCCGTCCGGGTCAGCGTGTGTGGTGCGTCGGCTGAAGCTCGAAGACCGGCGTCGGCAGCCCCTCCATCCGTGCCTTGAGCTGGAGCGCCAAGTAGTTGGAGTAGTGCCGGCTCTGGTGCAGATTACCGCCGTGGATCCAGAGATTCTCCACGTTGGTGGGCTTCCACATGTTGCGCAGTTCCCCCTCCCACGGCCCCGGGTCCTTGGGGGTATCCGATCCGTAACCCCAGCATTTGCCGACGGCGTTGGCCACCTCGGGCGAGACCAGGTCCGCCAACCAGCCGTTCATGGACCCGTACCCGGTCGCGTAGATAATGACGTCGGCGTCCAGTTCCGTCCCGTCTGCCAGCACCACGGCGTTGCCGGTAATTTTGCCGACCTCGCCATTGGCGAGCTTGACCCGGCCGTCGATGATCAACTGTGAGGCGCCGACGTCGATGTAGTAGCCGGAGCCGCGCCTCAGGTACTTCAGGAACAGACCGGAGCCGTCCACGCCGAAGTCCAGGTCGAAACCGGCGGCCTCCAGCTGGGAGTAGAACTCCGCGTCCCGCTTTGCCATTTCCGTATACACAGGGATCTGGGCTGCGGGCAGAATCCGGTACGGCAAGGAAGCAAACAGGAGATCGGCTTTTTCGGTGGTGACGCCGTTGGCCAGCGCCTTCTCGGAGTACAGATCGCCAAGCGCAAGATCCATGAGGGATTCGCTGCGGGCAATGTGTGTGGAGGACCGCTGGACCATGGTGACGTCGGCGCCATGTTCCCAGAGATCGGCACAGATATCGTGCGCCGAGTTGTTGGAGCCAATGACCACAGCCTTCTTCCCCGCCCAGTCTCCGCCGCCGTCGTGCTTGGACGAGTGGTACTGATCCCCCAGAAAGGATTCGGCGCCGTCGAACGCGGGGACGCTGGGGTAGCCCGAGACGCCCAGGGCGAAGACGAGCTGTTTGGGGCGCAGGGTGACCGGTTCGCCGTCGCGCACTACCTCAACCACCCACTCCTGCAAGGATTCGTCGAAGCGGGCGTTGGTGCACTCGGTCCTGGACCAGTAGTTCAGTTCCATAATCCGTGTGTAGTGCTCCAGCCAGTCGCCGATCTTGTCCTTGGCCGCGAAAACGGGCCAGTCGTCGGGGAACTTGATATACGGCAAATGGTCGTACCAGACCGGGTCGTGGAGGTGCAGGGACTTGTAGCGGTTGCGCCAGGAATCGCCCGGGCGATCGTTCTTCTCGATGATGAGCGTGGGCACGCCGAGCCTGCGCAGCCGCGCCCCCAGCCCGATTCCACCCTGCCCGCCACCGATAATGACGGTGTAGGGCTGGTCTTCGTAGCCGAGCCGCGCTTCCTTTTCTTCCTTCAGTTCCAACCAGGACTTGCGGCCCTTGGTGATCTCGTGGGCGACGCCCTTCTCCCGGTTGGCGCCCTTCTTTTCCTCGAAGCCCTTGAGCTCCTGCATGGTGGTGAGCAGGGTCCAGCACTTGCCGTTCCGGAGACGCAGATGGGCGTAGCCTCGGGCCTGGGCGGTCTCGAAATTCACCCAGGCCTCCGTATTGGCGGCATCCCCGGTGGCGTTCTCGGCCAGAGTCCAGTTGCTTGGCTGCACGTCGTCGAGGGTTGCATCCAGCATGCGGCCGATGTCCTCCTTGCCCTCAAGGGTCTTGAGGTTCCAGGTGAAGGCGACGAAGTCGCGCCAGTACGAATCGTCGTCGAATAGCTCCAGGATGGCGTCCGTGTTGTGGCTGCGCAGTGCGTCATCGAACTGCGCCAGCCAGGCCCGGACGACGCCGTTTGGTGTCTCAGGCATGTTTCCTCTTTCCCTTGCTGACAGTGGGTTGCTCCCGTTGCACGGCGTCCGGACCGTTACCCGGCGCCCAGACCATACAGTGACCAGCATCACAAGTAAAAGCCGCAGGGGGTTACAATCGGGTTACACGGAGGTCTCACGTTGTCGGCCGGCGCTTAGCTGGTCGTTGCAGGCAGGGACCGGTCAGGTGCGACGATTCGAGGGCGAGTTGGGGGATGAGCATGCGGCAAGGCACACCCTCCTCCAGGCAACTCTCAGATCTCAGGTTTTCAGCGCCGGCAGAGTACGCCCGGACTCTCCGGCAGGCCCACGAGGCCACGATTTCCGGCACCCCGAACCCGCTCCTGTCGCCGTCGCTCGCCAAGTCATGGCAGCGCTCCCTTGCGCTGGGCATCAATCCGGACCGGCACCGCCCGCTCCACCGTCATGAAGTTTCCGAGGCGCGCTCGCTCAGCGCAAACCATCGACTGGCGGCCGTCACGCCCGCGCTGTCACAACTGCTGGCCGACGAGACCGCGACCGGACGCCATCTGCTGATCGTGACCGATCATGAGGGCGAAGTGCTGTGGCGCGTGGGTAGCAGGCAGGCGCTGCGGCTCGCAGACTCCCTGGAGTTCGTGGAAGGAGCCGACTGGTCCGAATCCGGCGTCGGCACCAATGCCATCAGCGAAGCCCTGGTCACCGGCGCGCCGGCACAACTCTTCTCGGCCGAGCACCTTGTGCGGACCCATCACGATTGGGCATGCACCGCTTCCCCCATTCGCGACCCCTTCACGGGCGAAGTCGTCGGGGTCCTGGATGTTTCCGGCCCGTTCGAGTCGGTCACGCCGGACAGCCTGCGGCTGGTGCGGTGTGGCGTGCGGCTTGCAGAAGAACTGCTGAAATCGGCAGCGACTCCCGACGGCGGCATCTGGCGCGGCGGGCAGCCGCTGCGACGTGACGAGCGGACCCCGCACGACGGCGGCGCCCAGTCGCAGCTGGCACTGCGGCTGCTGGGCGACTCCCCTTCCGCGGCGATCGACGGCGGCGCCCCACGTCCACTCACGCTGCGCCGCGCCGAGATCCTGGCCCTGCTGGCCTCCCGTACCCGGGGGTGGAGCGCCGATGAGCTGGCCTACGAGATCCACGGCGACGACGGCACCGGCGCGGCAATCCGGACGGAGATGCACCGGATACGGGCCGTTGTGGGCTCTGTGGTCGAAGCGAACCCCTACCGTTTCTCTGCAGCCGTCAGAGTCGTTACGGATGCCTCGGATGTGGCCAGCCATTTGCGGGAGGGTCGGGTTGGCGAGGCGTTTGCAGCCTATCCGGCGAAACTGCTCAACCGTTCGCTGAACCTTTCCATCGGTTTTATGCGCGATGAGCTCAATGCAGCCGTCGGTGCGTCCGTGCGCTCCAGCGGGGACGCCCGACTGATCCTGCAATGGTGCACCAGCGACATGGGCTCCGCCGATACGGAAGCGGCGGCCGCTGCGTCGAAGCTGATCGGGCCCTTCGATCCAAGCCTTCAGCTGGTGAGCGCGCGGATGGAGCGGGTGGACCGGGAGCTGCGAGCGTAGCCACGAATTCTGGCTCCCCCGCTACCTGGTTCCGGCTCCCCCGCTATCTGGGACTTAAGGGCAGAGACTACTGGCCAAGTCAACCAGTGGGAGCAACGGTGCACCCGCGTATCGTCTAGGCCGGTGGTGGAGCGACGCCGGGGCAGCCTTGGCCCTGCGGATTCCGGAGGCAATCGTCCGCGTAGTTCCGGGTGATCGACCGCCAGACGCTGACGGTTTGCGGCTCTGCGCTGAATGTTCCCTGGCCCGGGATAGGCAGCGGCGGACCGCCATTAACAGAGTAGGTGCCCTGGAAATGGGTGGTCAGGCCCACGGAGAAGTCACCGGTCTGGGGGTAGACGTGGCTGGTCGCGGTCTTCTCGCCCCAACGGTCCTGCGGCAGCGGGCCGCCGGCCGCAGTCTGAGGGCCGGCAGAGGTGCCGTCGCCGTAGCTCCAGGTGTACTGCACCGGCCTGGCGACGATGTGGACACTCTGTCCGAGCATATCCACGGTGAACGCCTGCTCGGCGGCCTCAGCGTAGAAGTTCGTCTCGGCACCTTTCAGGGTGTGGGGGCTGGGTTGCATGACCGACTCCCCTGGTATGACAGGCAATTGCTGGAATTTCGTTTGGATCTGCGCAGCGATCTTGCCCAAGACATCGTCGGGGTTTTCAAGGTAGACACAACGGTCTGGGTCGATACGGCTCCAAATCGGTGGCGAGAATACCCGGAGAGAGGAGAACCATCGGACCGGTCGTCCGACTTCGCCTTGTTCGCACTTTACCGCCGCGGTCAAGCACGCGACGTCGAAGTTGTTCTTGCCTTCATCGAGGCACAGATACTCGAACTTGTAGATGCTTGGATCTTCCGCGACCGCTCCTGGCGCATCGACCCAGACACCCGCCGCGGTGTCAAAGCGCCAGATACCGAGGCCAGACTTCGTCCACGAAACTTCCGAATCGTCAGCGAGTGCACTTACGGGTGCAGAGACCAAGGCTGCACCCAAAACAGCGATCCCGATCGCCAGTCGCGACAAGGTTCGATTGAGACTCATGGCCTAGCCGCCGAGCCGGTCGACGTTCTGAACGGTCCAGCTACCCTTTTCGTATCGCGCCACCAGCAAGTCGCCCAACATCCCAGATTCCGAAACCGTCTGGGCGTCCATACCATCCGGACTTTTCAGAGATCCGGCCCTTTGCTGTGACTGAATGGCGACCTGGAAGTCGCCCTCATTGGTCCGGACGAAGGTGGACTGAACGGCATGTACGTTGACGGTCGCACCGACTATCCATCGTCCCTCAGAGTTCCATTTTTCGATGCCCGGAAAGACTTTTCCGCAAAGGGCGCATGCCGAACTGGAGATAGCCCTGACACGCGATAAGTCACCCGTCTCATACGCGTAGTTGAGGAGCGCGTACCAGTACCTCGCGAAGGCCTCCAGCCCTTCCTTCGTCTCAGCTTTCGCCGCCTCCGGCAACTCCGGCACTGGGACGTTCTGGGCTTTTCCCGAGGCGTCGGCCGGTTTATAGCTGGCCGCGGGCGTGGCGCTGGGAGCGGCGCTGGAACTCCCCGACGCCGTCGTCGATGGTCCAGAAGACTCCGAGGTAGCCGTTGGCCCCGGAGTTGTTCCGCCGCCGCTGCAGGCGGTGACCAACAGCAGGGACGAAGCAACGAGGACGCCAGCGAACGCCCGCCAGCGGCCGGCGATCGAAGTGCGAGTTGTCATGGTCAGCTATACCCCCGATAGAAATCAAGACGCCCGAAGCCAAACAATATGATAAGGGTAACTGACATCACATTTTAGGCACCAAGGTTATCCACAGCCTCCCGCTTCACCCCGCAATAGCAACGGCAGCAGACCTACGGGGACTCCCCGCACGGACGCGCCCTGCCGCCGCCCCTGGCCTGAAATGCCGGTCACTTCTTCTGGTCGGCCCCAGCCACTTGCCGCTGCAGTCGCCAACAGAGGCCATGCCGTTGGTAGTCACCCTGAATTCCGCCTTGTGCTCCGAATCAAACGCCCGGTCAGCCGAGGAAAGGGCCGCCGACAGGACCGTCATCCAGATTGCCGCAATGACACTGCTGAGATTGCCCAGGACAAACCCGGCCACCGCCGCACCCTTCCGGGCGAACTGGCGGATGGCGCCCAGGACGCCGAGGACGCCGAAGAGGACGGCCGGCAGTCCCAGGACAAAGGCCACCACGCCCATAAAGGCATTGAACGAGAAAACGACAGCCACAATGCCGAGCACCAGCGCGGGGACACCCCGGCCGTTGCCGCACGAATCAGGCGCTGAGACAGTCGGCTGCTGGCAAGCCATGGCGGGTGCCGCGGCGGACAGAGTGTGGAAGGGGCTGAGAAGTTACCACCCCGCTTTGGGGCACGAGGCAATTGCAGTCGACGCACGCGGACTTTCCGCCGTAAGCCACTGGCGCTTTTCTACATGGGCCAGAACAATGAAGCCATGATGTTCGAACACGCAGACGACAATCCCATTCTCAACCTCGACGACGAGCAGATCTGGAAAGTGATTGAGGGCACCAAACACGGCAGACTCGTGGTCACCGTCGCCGGTGAACCCGATATTTTTCCGGTGAACTACGCGGTGAGCGGCAGGAAGCTCTACCTCCGTACGGCGCCCGGCAACAAACTCGCCCAGCTGACCATCAACTCCAAGGTGCTCTTTGAAACGGACGGCATCCTGTCCGACGAGGCCTGGTCCGTGGTCCTTCGCGGCACCGCGCGAGTGCTGGACCAATCCGCCGACATCGCAGCGGCTGAGGCCCTGGGGCTCAAGCCCTGGGTACCGACGTTGAAAGACTTCTTCGTCGAGATCGAGCCGACCTCGACGACCGGCCGTCATTTCCAGTTCGGCGAACATCCCGAGCGCGAGATCTAGACCCATCTGGCCCGCCCGGAGTTGTAACCATGGCTGACAAGCTGACACCCGAGCGGCGCAGCTGGAATATGTCCCGCATCCGGGGGAAGAACACAATGCCGGAGTTGCTGGTTCGGCGGCTATTGCATGCCAAGGGCTACCGGTACCGGCTGCACGGCACGGCGCGCGGCGGACAGCTCCCCGGCAGCCCTGATCTGGTGTTCGCGAGCCGCCACAAAGTCATCTTCGTCAACGGCTGTTTCTGGCACTTCCACGATTGCCGCGTCGGGCAGCACGCACCCCAATCCAATGCCGAATTCTGGGAAACCAAGCGGACCCGCACCAGGAACCGCGACGCCGAACAGCGCCGGCAGCTGGAAAGCTCGGGCTGGGAGGTCCTTACCGTCTGGGAATGCGAGCTGCGGGACCGGTCGGCGCTGGAGCAGCAGTTGCATGTATTCCTTCGGGCCCATGCGGCTGAACCCACCACGGGAAACTAATTCGAAATTGTGGTTCTCTTCCGCCCCGGCGCGCCAGCAGCACGGAGCCGCTAGCCAGGGTTGATGCAAAGTCGTGGGTAGTGGCTTGATTCCGGCGAGTTGGCGGGCGAGGTTGGCGTTTCCAGTCAACGGCCAGGTCCATCATCACGGCCCGGGGCGGTGGTGATGCGTCGTTTGTGGGCGCCCGTTCGCCACAGATGACCGGTATGGGACTGTCATCCCGGCCATCTGTGGCGAATCCGTGGCATGCGGCCGCCCCGCCGGCCAGCAGGTCCCGAAGGATTTGCCGGCCCGCAGCCACGAAGCCCCGCCGATGGACATGCGCAGCGGCGGGGCTGCTGCGTGCGCCCTTACTCCCGATATTTTTTTAATAGCCCGGGTGACGACGTTCCAGCCCAGTTACTCGGTTCCGGAACCCGTGCCAGCCCCCGGGATTGCCCGGGATTCCGCGGGTGCCGGCCTGTGCGCGAGGAAGTAACTGGGCAGGAGCGTCAAGCCGGAGCCCGGAAACCTCCATAGCAAGGACTCCAAAAGAACTCACTAAAAGCTCCCACCCGCGCCGCGTGCCGCCGTCGTCTGCCGGATCCGCCCATGTTCTTGCATCAGCCTCGGAACACTAACCCCGGTGGTGGTCAATCAGCCAGCCGGCCATTTGGCGCGCACGGCCGGCCGCGGCAAGGTCGCCCTCGGCGGCGGAGACGATCGAACCCTTCATGAGGATGTGCCAGGAGCGGGCGAAATCCACCGGATCGCGAAGGCCCGCCTCCTGGGCAAGCTGCTGCACATGAGCCCGGATTTTCGCTAGGTAGTCGATGCTGGCCCGGCCAAGCGGATGGTCGGCCCCCATCTCGAGCAGGATATTGATGAACGAGCAGGCCTCGAAGTCCTCGCGCGCGAACCAGTCGGCAAAGACATCGAAGATCGCCAGCAACTGCTCTTCGGGAGCGTCTCCCCTGCGCCGGGCCTCGAAGAGGATCTTGTCCACAGTCCATTGCTGGTCACGGCGTTCCAGGAAAGCGAGAACAAGCTCGTCCTTTGATGCGAAATACCGGTAGAAGGTCGCCTTCGCCACGCCGGAACGACTGATCAGTTCATTGACCCCGACGCCGCGGACTCCCCGCCGGGAGAGCAATTCATAAGCAACCGCGAGAATTCGCTCCCGCACCCCCGAAGCTGCCATGCCTGAAACTGCCATGCTCGAAGCAGCCACGGGAGCCACCGGACCGGCCACGGCAGAACGCTCGCCGTCCGCCACGGTTCGCGTCGAAGACGCTACAGCTCCGGAATTCGTTGAAGGAGACATCAAGGCTAGCCTAGTCCCAACTAGCAGACAGAGTGGTCTGTCTCGGATAGGATTCCAAGTCGGGGGGCATGGATCCTGTTCGGTCCAGATTTAGTCGTACACCTACCCCTATGGGAGAGCGCCAGATGCCACACTTGCTGATGCCGAATGAGTCGCTGAGAAACGCAACATCACAGTCAAGTTCATCACCGGCTTCCCAAATGCGAAACTTACGCTCCGCTGATGTCAATCCTGATCTCGAACCCCTGCGTCGGCAGGTGTCCCAGATCATTGATGCGATTCTCGCCGACACCAGGCCCGAAGAGGCGGAGGTTCGAGAAAAACTTCGCTGGCATGTCGCGGACAATCCTTGCAAACCCGAGGCAGCACTCCTGAGTCATCTGCTGTCGATGTCGGTCCGCCAGGACGCACCGGCCTAACGCCGTCGGTCGCCAACGTGGTCGGCCCGACGCCGTTGGTCACCAACGCGGTCGCCAACGTGGTCGGCCCGACGCCGTTGGTCACCAACGCGGTCGCCAACGTGATCTGCCCGACGCCGTCGGACGCTAACGCCGCCGGTGACTGGTCATGCTCAGCGGCCCATAGCCGCCTGACGCACGACTTCGCCCCAGGACTGCTGCGCGAGGTCCGCCACAGCGGCGAGGATTTCCGACGGCGGCCGGGACAGGTCCAGCGGGAACTCCACGATGTCGATATCGGTGTGGAGGATCCGCCGCAGCTTTACCTCTCCTGCGCCCGGGTAGATTAGCCACGCTGTCGGCACCCGCAGCGAGGTGCAGCAGGCCAGCATCCGGTAGTGGTCCGCCGACGGTGACGCCCCGACGTCGGCCGCGGCCTGATATTTGGCGTCGTAGACCATCACCGGCCGCCCGCCGAGCAGATGGACAGCGCCGGGCTGCACCACGATCCGGTCCGAGTCGCGGACGGCCTCGTTGAACAGGGCGTTGTACCGCAGCCGCATCTCACCCGGGTAGGATCCCATGGCTTCCCGCAGTGCCGCCCCAACAAAGTCCTCGAAGACTTGGGACATGTCCACGACGAACGACGACGACGACTGTTGCTGGCCGTCGCCGGCCTCCGCCGAAGCGTTGCGCAGAATCACTTCAGCGAGCCGGAGGGCCGCGTGGTAGCGGGTGTTCATCCTGCTGGCGCGCCACACCGGCAGCGGGGCGCCGGGCTGCAGACGGGTCACGGCGGCGAGCTTGCCCTTGAGCTGGCGCAGGCGGCTGAGCACTTCCGGGCGCACCCCCGGGACCTGGGACATCCGTTCGAGCGCGGCCCGCAGAATACGGTTCTCCGCGATGTCCCCGGTGAACTCGTCATAGGACACCTCGAGCGGTACCAGCATGCCGGGCCGGCGGGAGATCTGGTCCGAGATCCGGATCCGGCCTTTGACGGTCCGCAGCGCTTCATCGACGGTGAGGTAGCCCTGCAGCACCCCGCGGCTGAGCGCACGGTCCGCGAGCTGCGCCAGCGACTCGGCGAGCGCACTCCACAGCTCCGGCTCCTCGACGGCGGCAACGAAATCCTCGCGGAACCCCTGATCCCCCGCGTAACCGAGCAGGAACAGCAGCCGCCCGAGACCGAGCCGCTCCTTCGGACGCACCTCAAGCTGGACCGTCGGGGTGCGCACCGAGCCGACTTTCCCCACCGGTTCGATCCGGTACAGCCCCATGCCCATCGGCGACGCCCTGGCCAGGCCGCTGCCATTGACGTACGCGGCGCTGCCCGGATCCAGTCGCTCCACGACGCCGGCCGAGAGCTCATCCAGGACGATCCGTCGGACCGGTGCGGTGCCGCGCCCGGGCTGCGCCGCCCGGACCGGAGAGGCGGCCGCCCGGACCGGTGAGGCGGCCGCCGGGACAGGTGCGGCGGCCGCCCGGCTAGGCGCGCGCAAGGCGGGCGAGCAGTTGGTCCAGCCCGAACCGCTCCTCCAGCTGGGCCCGGTTGAGCTGGCCGTGGTAGTGCTCCTCGAGCAGCGGCATCAGCTCGTACTTCCAGATCCGGCGCAGCCCCTTCGGCGTCTGGGCGGACGGTTTCATGAAGTACGACGGTCCAATCATCAGGTCCCGGTCCCACTCGTCAATCGCCTCGTTTAGCGCGTCCATCAGGAAAGCCGGCGTCGTATCCAGGTCCCTGGCCTGCAGGAACCGCAGCAGTGAGCCCTTCACCGGCTCGGTCTTCGGGTGCAGTTCGATGAAGGAGAAGCGGCGGCGGATGGCCGCATCCATCATCGCGATGGAGCGGTCCGCGGTGTTCATGGTGCCGATAATGTACAGGTTGTCCGGCAGCGTAAACGGCTCGTTGGGGCTGTACTGCAGGTAGATCCGGTCATCGCGGTACTCGAGCAGGAAGTACAGCTCACCGAAGACCTTCGCGAGGTTGGCCCGGTTCATCTCATCGATGATCAGGAAGTACGGCTTACTCCCGTTTCCGGGCTTCGCGGCCTCCTCGGCGATCCGGCGCAGCGGCCCGGCGACGAGCTTGAAGGACACCTGCCCTTCCTCCGTTTTATCCGGACGGAAGCCCTCGAAGAAGTCCTCGTAGGCGTAGGAGGGGTGGAACTGCACCAGCTTCACGCGTTCGTCTGTGGTGTCGCCGGCCAATTGGGTGGCCAGATGCTTGGCGAGGTACGTCTTGCCCGTCCCGGGCGGTCCGTAGAGCACCAGTTGCCGGTTCTCCGCGAGGAGCTCGGCGATTTCCTGCAGCGGCTCCAGATCCATGTGCAGGGACGCCGCGAACTCCAGTGTCAGCGGGCGGAATCCTTCGCAGACCGGTTCTGCGACGGCGTCCGGCGCGGCGCCGTCGCCGCTCTCGGCTTCCGCCTCGGCCGGCAGGAGAGTCTCCAGCGCCTGGATGACGCGGGTGATGTCCACGATGATGCCGGAGGTGGCGAGCTGCCGCTGCACGTGCCGGGGCAGCTCGGCCATGTCGTGGGTTTCGTCGAACCAGCGGACTTTGCGGCGCAGCCGCCGGTTGTCCCCGTGGTGCCCGGGCTCGCCGAGGACCACACCCACCCGGACGGATCCGGAACTCTGGTACAGGGCCAGGTCGCCGGGCTTCATCACGGTCAGGAAGGCGAAGACGGCGGTCTTGGTGTCCTCGCGCTCCACGTAGCCGAGGTGCTTGTAGTCCTCGTCGACGGCGTGCTGGACCAGCCCGGCGGTGACACCGGCGTCCAGCAGGCGAAGGTGTTCGACGTCGAGCGTTACCGCCTCGTCGGCATGCCAGGCCCTGAGCAGCCCCGCGTTGTCGTGGTGGGTGCGCAGCAGCCAGGCCCGGCGCCCGGGGTCACCCACCTTCCGCCACTGGCTCACGAGCTGCCGCGAGTACCAGTCGATGCGCTGTCCGGCCTGCTCGTCGAGGTGCAGCCGGATCCGGTGGATGTCCGCCGAAATTTCCTCGTCGCTGTCCCCCTTGGCTCCACCCACAAGTGAGGCAAAGGCGTCCCGGATCTCCTGGCGTTCGACGTCGGCCACGACCGGTTCGAAGTAGCTCGGCCAGGCCAGGAATTCGATGCTCCGGCGGATCGCCGGCTGGTCATCGGGAGTTCCGGCAACCAGTTGATGGAACGCCAGCGGATCCTTGACCGCAGCCGCGACGGTGCCGCCCGGCTGCCGGGCTACGTGCTGCACCAAGCGGCAGAGCCATTTCAGGTGGTCCCAGATGGTCCAGTTGAACTCCGCGGTGCGGTCCCGGATCACTCCGTGGTCCGTCATGCCGGCGTACAGCTCGTCGGGAAGCTCCAGCGGCGGCTCCAGCCAGGATGCTGCCTCGGCCACACGCGCACGTTTGACCTTGAGCGATTTGACCTCGTGCGCCAGCGGCAGTGACTGGAGGAACAACAGCTCGACGGCCAACTGCTTGGCCCCCCGGGAGGCACCCTCCAGATTCTGCCGGAGGTTGGTCATCATGGGCGCCTTGGGATCCGGGACCCCACGCCCCAGGCGGTCTAGCAGCTCGGCGGCGGCCTGCACCGACCACGTTTTGGTGCGGCCGTCCAGCGCCGACGGCTTACCGTGCAGCCCCGGCCCCAGGAGAAACCACGCAGCGTCTTCGATCTCCTTGGAGATGCCGAGGGCGCGGTGCATGGCAGGCTTTTTGGTGGGGGTCATTCTTTCAATTTACAGGCTTAAGCTGGACGCCCGCATCATCGAGGAGCCTAGGAGTTACTCCCAAGTAGATACCGCCCCGATGCGGGACGGAATCCACGACGGCGGCCCGTGTGCCGCTCTCCGGCGGCTTCGTGCAGGGTCGACGGCGGCTACATGCCGGGGCGACAGCGGCTACGAGCCGGCCGGTCGCCTGATGACTCCGAAGGTGAAGTAGCTGCCCGGGCCGATGAAGTTGACCAGGGTGGCCATCCGCCACATCGCCTTGCTGCCCCGGATCTGCTCGGCCGGGCGGCGCGAAATATCCCGTTGGGCCGCGACCAGCAGCGAAAGCTGGACAACCGCCGCCGTGACGGTGCCGAACTTCGCCATCGGCGAGAGCTCCTTCCAGCTTTTCTTCTTCGCGTTCTTCCTGCTCTTCTTCACCATGATCTGTACTCCTTGCTCCTTGCTTGGCGGGCAGCGTGGTTCATTCTAGGGCCGGCCAGCGCACCGGGGTAGAGGCTATGGGACCGGGCGGGCCTGGGTCCGGGCGGGCCGGGTGGACTGCCATGAACGGCGAGAGCGTGTCCTTCTGCTCCGGGGTCAGCCGCAGCACCCGCCCGGTGTCCGCCGCCACAAACGCCAGGTGGCTCGTGGCCCGGACGCAATCCTCCCGGGTCACGGGGTCCTGCACCAGGTAATGAATGTCGAAGCTGGCGCCCTTCACCGCGCCGATCCACAGCACCACCACCGCCGGGACATTGCGGTACTCAAGCGTTTTGACGTAGCGGATCCTATGCTCCACCACGAGGGCCAGGACGCCGACCGGGACCTTATTAAAGAGCGGCACCGGTGGCTCGCTTCCGGCCAGCCCGGAGCCGAGGGGCGGGCCGAACGCGGCGATGCGTGCCTCCTCGAGAATCCGGACAATCTGCACGTTGTTGATGTGGCCGTAGGCGTCCATGTCGCCCCAGCGCATCGGGACCTGCACTTCGACGCGCCGTGCCTCTGAAGCGGCCCGGCCGGCGTCGCTCAGCTGTGCACCGCCGTCGCGTCATCTTCGATGACGTCGCCGGCGCCCTCACCGGCGAACTGGGACATGTACAGGCGGTAGTACGCGCCCTTCAGCTCCAGCAGTTCGGCGTGCCGTCCCTGCTCCACGATGCGGCCCGCTTCCATCACCAGGATGGTGTCGGCGTCGCGGATGGTGGAGAGCCGGTGCGCGATCACGAAGCTGGTGCGCTCGGTGCGGAGCGCCGCCATGGCCTTCTGGACCAGCACCTCGGTGCGGGTGTCCACCGAGCTGGTCGCTTCGTCCAGGATGAGCAGCGAGGGGTTCGCCACGAAGGCCCGGGCGATGGTGATCAGCTGCTTCTCGCCGGCGCTGACGTTGTTGCCTTCCTCGTCGATGATCGTGTTGTAGCCGTCCGGGAGCGCCCGGACGAAGCGGTCCACGAAGGTGGCCTTCGCCGCCTCCATCACCTGTTCCTCGGTGGCGTCCAGTTTGCCGTACCGGATGTTGTCGTAGATGGTGCCGCCGAACAGCCAGGCGTCCTGCAGGACCATGCCGATCTTGGCACGCAGCTCGGCACGGCTCAGCTGGGTGACGTCCACGCCGTCGAGCGTGATGCTGCCGCCGCTGAGTTCGTAGAAACGCATCACGAGGTTCACCAGGGTGGTCTTGCCGGCACCGGTGGGGCCGACGATCGCCACGGTGTGCCCGGGCTCGGCGGTGAAGGACAGGTCCTCGATCAGCGGCTTGTCCGGGGTGTAGCTGAAGGTGATGTGCCGGAAATCGACGTGCCCGTCGGTCTTGGCCGGCAGGTGCTCGGTGGCGGTCTCGGCGTCCTGTTCCTCGGCGTCGAGGAACTCGAACACCCGCTCCGCGGAGGCGACGCCGGACTGCAGCATGTTCGCCATGCCCGCCATCTGGCCCAGCGGCTGGGTGAATTCCCGTGAGTACTGGATGAACGCGGTGGCATCGCCCAGGCTCATGCTGCCGGAGGCGACGCGCAGCCCGCCGACGACGGCGATCCCCACGTAGCTGAGGTAGGAGACAAACTGCAGGACCGGCATGATCATGCCGGAGACGAACTGAGCCCCGAAGCTGGCCCGGTAGAGCGCCTCGTTCCGTTCGTCGAAGCTCGCCATCATATCGGCGTCGCGGCCGAACACGCGGACCAGGTCATGCCCGGAGAAGGACTCCTCGATCTGGCCGTTGAGCTCCCCGGTGTTCTTCCACTGCGACGCGAAAAGCTTCTGGCTGCGGACGCCGATGATGCCGGCGGCCACCGCCGAAAGCGGCAGCGCCACCAGGGCAATCAGGGCCAGCTGCCAGGAGACGATGAACATCATGATGACGATGCCGATCACCGTCAGTGCGGAGTTCACCAGCTGGGCGAAGGCCTGCTGCAGAGCCTGCTGGATGTTGTCCACATCGTTGGTGACGCGGGACAGGATGTCGCCGCGCTGGCGGGTGTCAAAGTAGTTCAGCGGGAGCTTGTTCAGCTTCTTCTCGGTGTCATCGCGCAGTTTGCGGACCACCCGCATGACCAGCACGTTCAGCACATAGCCCTGCAGCCAGAGGAAGATGTTGGCGAAGAAGTACATGACCAGCACCACGCTGATCAGGAACCCAAGCCGCTGGAAATCAACGCCCGCCCCGGGGATGAGGTCCATTTTGGCGAGCATGTCCGCGAAGTTGTTCTCGCCCTGGGCGCGCAGTCCTTCGACGATCTGGTCCTTGCTGGCCCCGGCGGGCAGCGGCTTGCCCACCACCCCCGCGAAGATCACGTCCATGGCCTGGCCGAGGATCCGGGGCGCGATGACGTTCAGGACGACGGCGACTGTCACCATTGCCAGCACGGCGATGATGCCGGCCCGCTCGGGCTTCAACAGAGCCATGAGCCGCTTGGCGGCGGGCCAGAAGTGCTGGGCTTTCTTGGCTGGCAGGTCGCCGAACATGCCGCCGTCGGCCTCGCCGGGGGTGTATTCCTCCTCGAAGAAATCGTCGTCGGGAGCCGCGTCCGGGGTTGGGGGTGTGGTCTTTTCGCTGGTGCTCACGCCGCTGCCTCCGAGGTCAGCTGGGATTCAACAATTTCCTGGTAGGTGCTGGAACTCGACAGGAGTTCCTCGTGGGTGCCCCGGTCCACGATCCGGCCGTTCTCGAGCACCAGGATCTGGTCCGCGTCGGCGATGGTGGAGACGCGCTGGCCGACGATGATCACCGTGGCGTCGGCAGTTTTGGCCTTGAGCGCGCGGCGGAGCCTGGCGTCGGTGGCGACGTCGAGGGCCGAGAACGAGTCGTCGAAGAGGTAGACCTTGGGCTCGGTGACCAGCGCCCGGGCGATACAGAGCCGCTGGCGCTGGCCGCCGGAAACGTTGGTGCCGCCCTGGGCGATCCGCGCGTCGAGCGCATTGTTCTTCTCGCGCACAAAGTCCGCGGCCTGGGCGACGGTCAGGGCCTCCCAGAGTTCCTCGTCCGTAGCCTCGGGCTTGCCGAAGCGCAGGTTGTGCCCGATGGTGCCGGAGAACAGGTAGGGCCGCTGCGGGACCATGGCAACCCGCTGCGTGATCTCGGCCCGGTCCAGGTTGGTGACCGGGACGCCGTCGAGCAGCACCTCACCCGAGGCGGCGTCGTAGAGCCGCGGCAGCAGGGCCAGCAGACTGGTCTTGCCGGCGCCGGTGGATCCTATGATCGCCACCGTCTGACCCGGCTCGGCCGTGAAACTGATGTTGCTCAGCACCGGCGCTTCGGCACCCGGATAGGCAAAAGACACATTCCGGAACTCCACCCGGCCGGCCTTTTGCGCCGGGGACACCGGGGTGGCGGGCTCATGGATGGAGGGTTCGACGTCGAGCACCTCACCGATGCGGTCCGCGCAGACCGAGGCGCGCGGGATCATCATGACCATGAACGTGCCCATCATCACCGCCATCAGGATCTGCAACAGGTACTGAAGGAACGCCGTCAGGGAGCCGATCTGCATCTCCCCCGCGTCCACCCGCTGGCCGCCGAACCACAGCACGGCGGCGGTGGAGACGTGCAGGATCATGCCGATGGCGGGGAACATCAGCACGAACAGGGCGCCGATCTTCAGCGAGACGTCGGTGAGTTCCATGTTCGCGGCGCCGAACCGTTCCGCCTCGTGCGGCTCGCGCACGAAGGCACGGACCACGCGGATGCCGATGATCTGCTCGCGGAGGATCCCGTTGAGCCGGTCGATCTTCTTCTGCATGGAGCGGAAGAGCGGCATCAGCCGGACCACGAGATAGCCCACGACGACCACAAGCACCGGCACCGAAACCCAGACCAGCCAGGACAGGTTCAGATCCTCGCGGAGGGCCATGAAGATGCCGCCAATGCACATGATGGGGGTAGCCACCATGAAGTTCAGCCCCATAAGCATCAGCATCTGGACCTGCTGGACATCGTTGGTGCCGCGCGTGATGAGCGTCGGTGCGCCAAAGACGTTGACGTCCCGGGCGGAGAAGCTGGTGACTTTCCGGAACACACCCCGGCGCAGGTCCCGGCCGAAAGCCATCGCGGCCTTGGAACCGTAATAGACACCGGCGATTGCGGTGGCGACCTGGATGAGGGAGACGCCCAGCATGAGGACGCCGGTGCGCCAGATGTAGTCCGTGTCGCCGCGGGAGACGCCCTCGTCGATGATCTGCGCGTTGAGGCTGGGGAGGTAGAGGGCCGCGATGGTGGAGGCCAACTGGAAGACGATGACTGCCGCAATGTACGGCAGATACGGCTTGGAATAGCGCCGTATGAGGGTGACAAGCATGCCCACGAGTCCTTAGGAATTCTGAATAAATGAGGCTGGAGAAGAAAACAGCGAGGCAACATCAACGAGATGCTCCCAGTAGTAGCAGAGGGGGCCGACAGCCGTCATTTTCCTACTCTACGAAATCCCCCGCGCACGGGGAACATGGGACACCAAATATCATCCCAACGGGGTAGGTTCGCCGGGCTGGGTTCGCCGGGCTGGGTCGCAGCTACCGGGAGCGGAACCGGTCTTCGCGCTGCCTGCCGAGCACCTCAATATATTCCCGGTCGAGATCCACGATTCCGGTGGCTGCCGCCGGGCCGGCGGCAGGCTCGACCACAGTCGCGGCGCCGGCGGGAGACTCGGCGCCGGCGGCGGGCCCGCCGGACGCGGTGGCCGGGCCGCCGTCGTCGTCCTTCTCAGCTTTGGCCGGCTGGATATCCACGGTGCGCCGCAACGGCTGTTCCGTGATGAAGAGGACCGCTACCAGAGCCACGACGCCGATGATGGCCGAGATCATGAAGATCTGGGCCGTTGCGTCACCGTAGGCTGCCCGCATGATCTCGCGGACCGGGGCCGGCATGTCCTTGAGGTCCAGGCTGGCGCCGGCGGCTCCGCCTGGCACGGGGATCCCGGCCGCGGCGAGCCCCTCGGCGGCGAGGTCCTTGACCCGGTTACCCAGGATTGCGCCCAGCACCGAGACACCGATGGCGCCACCGACGGAGCGGAAGAATGCCACGGAGGCGCTGGCGGTGCCGATGTCGCCGGCCCGGACCGTGTTTTGAACCACCAGGACGAGGTTCTGCATGAGCAGCCCCAGGCCGAGGCCGAGGATCGCGGTGTAGAGGCCCGCGAGCCAGAGCGCGGTGGTGTGATCGATGGTGCCGGCGAGGCCCAGCCCGCCGACCAGCAGGATGGCGCCGGCGATCAGGTAGCGCTTCCACTTACCGGTGCGGCTGATCAGCAGCCCGGACACGACGGAACCGATCAGGTTGCCGGCGATCATCGGCAGGGTCAGCAATCCGGCCTCGGTGGGTGATGCGCCGCGGGCGACCTGGAAGTACTGGCCCAGGAATGTGGAGGAACCGAACATTGCAACGCCGACGGCGACCGAGGCGAGGATAGCCAGGGCCGTGGTGCGCTCGGAGATGAGCTTCAGCGGGATGATGGGCTGCGGCACGCGTGATTCGACTAACACCAGCATGGCCAGGAGCACCACGCCGCCGCCCACCATCGCGGCCGTCTGCCAGGACCACCAGTCGTAGTAGTCCGGGTTGCCGACGAAGGAGACCCAGATCAGCAGCAGGCTGACGCCGGAGGTGAGCAGGATGGAGCCGAGCCAGTCGATCGTCGCCGGGCGCCTGACGTGCGGCAGTTTCAGCGTGAGCTGCAGCAGGATGAGGGCAATGACGGCGAGGGGGACGCAGACGAAGAAGGTCCAGCGCCAGCCCAGCGGGCTGTCGACGATGAATCCGCCGAGCAACGGCCCGCCCGCAGTGCCGACGGCCATGACTGCACCCATGTAGCCGGAGTACTTGCCGCGGTCCCGGGGCGGGATGATCGAGCCGATGATCGCCATGGCCAGCGCCGTGAGGCCGCCCATGGCGATGCCCTGGATAACGCGGGCCGTCAGCAGCAGCGGGATCGTCTCAGACAGGCCCGCCATCACGGAGCCGGCCACAAAGATCACGATGCTGAGCTGCACGAGGACCTTCTTATTAAAGAGGTCGGCGAGCTTGCCCCAGATCGGTGTGGTGGCTGCGTTGGCCAGCAGCGCCGCCGTGATGACCCAGGCGAAGTCCGTCTGTGTGCCCTTGAGCTCGGACATGATGGTGGGCAGTGCGTTGGCCACAATGGTGCTGCTGATGATCGCCGTGAAGAAGGCCGCCAGCAGACCGGTCAGGGCCTCCATGATCTGACGGTGGGTCATCGCCGCCGGTGGTGCGGGGGGCATTTCTGCGATTTCTGCCATGGGGCGCTCCTTAGACAATGTCGGGCGTATTCGTGGATCCGGCCGTCGTTGCCCGGGCTGAGGTCCGCAGGGACTCAGCAAGTTTCTTCAGGGTGCGCACTGTCTCCTCGACGTCCTGTTCGCTCCAGTCCTGCAGGAAGTCCTGCAGGGTGGCGGCGCGCTGATCCTCGATGGAGCGGAGCTTCTCGGTTCCGGACGGCGACAGCGCCACCAGCTGCGCGCGTCCGTCCAGCGGATCGGGCCGGCGGACCACATAGCCCTGCTCTTCGAGTTCGGCGATGTGCCGGCTCAGGACCGGGGCACTGACGCCGAGCCGCTCGGCCAGGTGCGTGGCCCGCGACTCGCCCTCCCCCACGAAGCGCAGGACGCCCTGCAGCGCAATACCGGTGTCCTGTCCCCGGAGATTGACCGCCGCGACGCAACGAACCGCGCGCTGGAGATCGAAGATTTGATAGACAAGTTTGGCTGCGGCGCCGTATTCAACTGCCATGGACTCCCCTTTTGCTTGCCCTAGGCAACAATATACGTCAATATGGTTACTTTGGGAAACTAACGCTCCTGTCAGAGCTAATCAGAGTTAAGAGGGCGTCGGCTTAAACGCAGCGCGGACCGGCAGCTGGGCTGCCGGTCCGCGCTCGGGCGCTGTGCGGAAAGTGTCAGGCCTCCAAGTGGGTCGGAGCGAACATCTTCAGCAGGGTTTCGACGACGACGACGTTCGGTCCGTCCGCAGCGAAGCCCGCCTTGAGTGCCGCCCCGATGTCCTCCGGAGCCACCCGGACGGCCGGAACGCCGAAAGCCTCCGCCAGCTTTACGAAGTCAGGACGGGCGAGTTCGGTGGCCGTGGCTTTACCGAAGGCGCCCACCATGTATTCGCGCAGGATGCCGTAGCCGCCGTCGTCCACGATCAGCCAGGTGACCGGGACGTTGTGCTGCTTAGCCGTGGCGAGCTCCGAGATGGAGTACATCGCTGAGCCGTCGCCGGAGACGGCAAGCACACGGGCTGGATTGCCCGGGTTTTCGGGGTTTCCGGCGTTGCCGGCGTTGCCCGGGCTGCCGGTGGTTTCCAGGCCGACGGCGCCGCCGATCGCCGCGGGGAAGCCGAAGCCGAGGCCGCCGGCGCCCTGCGCGGAGTGGAACTGGCCCTCGCGGGTGTCCCAGCAGCTCCAGGCCCAGTAGGCGGAAATCGTCATATCCCAGAAGGTCTGCATCTGGGCGGGGACGGCCTCGCGGATGTCCGCCATGAATTTCAGTTCCTTGCCGAGGTCCTGTGATTCCAGCCGGGCCCTGACCTTGGTGAGTGAATCCTTGACCAGGGTTTCGGGGGATGTGCCATGCCAGTCGGCGCGTTCACCGTGCGGTTCAGTCAGCGCGGCGTCAAGGGCGGCGAGGGCCTGACCGGCGTCGGCACGGATGCCCAGTCCGGGGCGGTTGGATTCGAGCACGCGGGGTTCGGCGTCGATCTGGATGATCCGGCCGCGCGGTTCGAAGGTGAAGTAGTTGGAGGTGACTTCGCCGAGGGACGAGCCGATCACGATCAGCACATCGGCGTCCTCGAGCAGCTCCGTCATGTGCTGGTCCTCGATCCAGGACTGCAGCGAGAGCTCGTGATTCCAGGGGAACGCCCCGTTGCCGCCGGGGGTGCAGATGACCGGGGCGCGGAGTTTTTCAGCGATGGAGAGCAACGACGCCTCGGCCCGGCCGCGGCGGGTGCCGCCGCCGGCGATGATGGCTGGACGCTCTGCCGCCGCGAGCCATTTCACGGCCTCGCGCACCAGTTCCACGCGGGGCGGATTGTCCGCCGCTTCGGCCAGGGCATCCTCCACCGGGGGCACCATGATGGGATCCAGCAGGACGTTCTGCGGGATTTCCAGCCAGACGGGGCCCTGCGGCGAGGAGATCGCCTCGGTCCAGGCGTCCTGGATGGCGGAGGGAATGCCGGAGGCGTGCTGAATCAGCCGCTGGCTCTTGGTGACGTTGGCGGCCGAGGCCTTCTGGTCATCGAGCTGGTGCAGCATCCCCTTGCGGCGGGCGCCGAGTCCGTCCAGCGGGATCTGGCTCGCGACCACCACCATCGGGACACCCGTGGCGTAGGCCTCCTGCAGCCCGGCCAGGGAAGTCAGCGCGCCGGGTCCCGTGGACAGGAAGAGGACGCCGACCTCCCCGGTGGCGCGGGAGTAGCCGTCCGCGGCGAAGGCCGAGTTGTTCTCCACCCGGGAAGAGACGAAGTGCAGGTTACCGCGGCCCATCGCGTCAAAGAGCCCCAGCGCGTGTTGGCCCGGGATGCCGAAGACGGTCTTGGCGCCAAGTGCTTCGAGGGTCTCGACGACCAGGTCTCCGCCGTTGCGCACGCCGCTCACTGGGAGACCGCGTTCTCGATGCGCCGGGCCGCCGGGGCGAAGCCGGCCGGACGGCGGGACTCCTGGCCGAGGGCCTGCGCGGCGTAGCCGGTGGCGCCCTCCCTGTTGCCATCCCTGTTGCCCTCGACGGCAAGGTCTGCCATCAGGGTGATGAGTTCGTACGCGACATGACTGGCGGCGACGCCGGTGATGTCGGCGTGGTCGTACGCGGGGGCGACCTCGACGACGTCGGCCCCGATGAGGTTCATGCCGCGGAAGCCGCGGATGATTTCCAGCAGCTCGCGGCTGGTAATGCCGCCCGCTTCCGGGGTTCCGGTGCCGGGTGCGTGGGCGGGATCCAGGACGTCGATATCCACCGAGATGTAGAGCGGACGGTTGCCGATCCGGTCGCGGACTTTGGCGACGATTTCCAGCACGCCCTGGTAGTAGACGTCGGCGGAGGTGACGATGCCGAAGCCGAATCGGTGGTCGTCGTCGAGGTCCTTCTTGCCGTAGAGCGGGCCGCGGGTGCCGATGTGACTGATGGCCTCGGTGTCCAGGATGCCTTCCTCGACGGCGCGGCGGAACGGGGTGCCGTGGGTGTACTCGGCGCCGAAGTAGGTGTCCCAGGTGTCCAGATGGGCGTCAAAGTGGAGCATGGCGACGGGCTCGCCGGCGCGCTCGGCGGCGGCGCGGAGCAGCGGCAGGGCGATGGTGTGGTCGCCGCCGAGGGTCAGGAGCTTACTGCCGGCGGCCGTCAGATCCAGGGCGTTCTGCTGGATGGTCTCGATGGCGTCATTGATGCTGAAGGGGTTGACCGCCATGTCCCCGGCGTCGGCCACTTGGATGTTCTCGAAAGGACTGACGTCCCACGCCGGGTTATAAGGGCGCAGCAGCCTGCTGGCCTCGCGGACGTGGTTGGCGCCGAAGCGGGCGCCGGGCCGGTAGGAAACACCGGAATCGAACGGCACGCCAACAACAGTGACGTCCGCTTTGGCGACCTGGTCCAGCCGGGGCAGCCGGGCGTAAGTGGCGGCACCCGCGTAGCGCGGAATGCGGGATGAATCGATGGGGCCAAGGTTGCCATTGGCCTCGATGCGCAGCTCTTCCAAAGGAAAGCCCCTCCTTCGAGGATTGACCGACGGGTGTGACAGCCATCATACACGCGAAGTTGCCTCTTGTGCATCAAATGTTTACAAAATCACCCTGGCCGGGGAGGGCCCGACGCCCACGCGGTGCCGGCGCGACGCTCCCGGCGCGCCCCCGAGAATCCGGGCCCGGGGGCTGACTGCAGGCGCTGCGGCGGCGAGTAACTGGGCAGGAGCGCAGGCCGGGCCCGGTCGCGGGTTATCCAGATAGCCCAATAACCGCGTTTCACTGCCGGCCAAGTCCGCAAAGCGCTGCATCAGCTGGACGTGCGGGCCGAGTCCATCGTGGAGGTCGACGCCCAGCACTAGTTCCGCGCCAACGGAATTGGCTACGACGCGCAGGTCTACCTGCCCGGGATCGGCCGGGTCGACTTCCTGATCGAGGGATTCCTGATCGTAGAGGTGGATGGCTTCGCGTTTTATTCCAGCCGTGAGGCCCTGCGCCGGGACCTGGGCCGGAACAACGCCTCCACCCTGAGCGGTTTCGCCGTCCTCCGGCACATGCCGGAGCACGTCTGGTTCGAACCGGAGCGCGTCCTGGCCGAAATCCGGGCCGTGCTGTCCCGGCGTCCACAGCCCACAACTCCTCAAGCCTGACGCTCCTGCCCAGTTACTCCGGAGCCCACCCCCCTCCAGCACGCGGATTTCCGCGGCCCGCCAGGTCCGGCAGGCGGCCTGGCAGGGAGCAACCGGGAAGGAGCGCAGCTGGAGGCGCTGGAGCTACCGGCTGGCGGCGGGGACCAGCACCCAGAGGACCTCGACGGCGTCGTCCGTGGGGTTGACCCAGGTGTGCGGCTCCCGGCCGGGGAAGGTCACGGTGTCCCCCGAATGGAGCTCGAACTCCTCGTTGGTGAGGATCAGCCGGATGCTGCCCTTGACCACATGCAGCACGTCGACGTCGCAGTCCACTGCGTAGAGCTCGGATTCACCGCGGCCGCGCGGCTCGATCACGGCCTGGATGATTTGGACGCGGCGCTCGGAGCGGGCGGTCAGCAGCCGCTCCACGATCCCCTCGCCACCGAGCGAAATCCGGGGTCCTTCATTCTGCTTGGTGAGATGCGTTTCCGGGGCTGCAAACAGCTCGCCGATCGAGATGGACAGCACCTGGCACAGCGTCACGAGGGAGGCGACCGAGGGTGAGGTCAGATCCCGCTCCACCCGGCTCAGGAAGCCTTTGGTCAGTCCGGTGGCGTCGGCAACCTGCTCGATCGTGAGGCGCTGCGACTGCCGCGCGGCGCGGATCCTGGACCCGATGGCAACGGGAACGTTGCTCGGTTCAACTGGTAGAGCCTTCATTTCGGAACCTTTCACGGCTGGCCGCTCGGCCCCTTCGATGGAGCAATACTCCTTCGTTGGAGCAATACTAGCGGGACCGGGACGCCGGAACGCCGGATACGCCGAAGCCACGGAATGCGTCTTGACTGTTACCGGGATCACAACATACTGTTTGGCAACAAGCGTTGCTTATTGGGCAATCATCGATGAGGCAACTACCACTATTTGCGAAGTGTTGGGCGCCCCACCGGGTGTTCCCCCCATCAATCCGTCGTAAGGCAGCGGACCTTCATGCGTGCTGGTGCGCGCCGACGGGTCCGGCCCTGATCCGAACAATTTCAAGGAGCCCCTCGTGGACGCAAATTTCGTTAACATCGCCATCGTGGTGGTGTATCTGGTCGCCATGCTGGCCTTCGGCTGGTGGGGTAAATCCCGCACGAAGAACAATAGCGACTTCCTGGTTGCAGGCCGCCGCCTCGGGCCGTTCCTCTACACCGGCACCATGGCCGCCGTCGTGCTGGGCGGCGCCTCCACGGTCGGCGGCGTTGGCCTCGGCTACAGGTTCGGCATCTCCGGCATGTGGCTGGTAGTCGCGATTGGCGCCGGCGTCCTGCTCCTGAGCCTGTTGTTCGCCAGCACCATCCAGAAGCTGAAGATCTACACCGTCTCCCAGATGTTGAGCCTGCGCTACGGCAGCCGGGCCACGCAGACCTCGGGCATCGTAATGCTTGCCTACACGCTGATGCTGTGCGCCACTTCCACCGGCGCCTACGCCACCATCTTCGTGGTGCTCTTCGGCTGGGACCGAGCGCTGGCCATCGCCATCGGCGGCGCGATCGTGCTGGTCTATTCGACGATCGGCGGCATGTGGTCCATCACCCTGGCAGACCAGGTCCAGTTCGTCATCAAAACCGTCGGCATCTTCTTCCTGATGCTGCCCTTCACACTCAACGCAGCCGGCGGCCTGGACGGCATCCGCGCCCGGGTTGACGCCAGCTTCTTCCAGATTGACGGCATCGGCATCCAGACCATCATCACCTACTTCGTGGTCTACACCCTGGGCCTGCTGATCGGCCAGGACATCTGGCAGCGCGTCTTCACCGCCAAGACCCCCACCGTTGCGCGCTGGGGCGGCGCCACCGCCGGTATCTACTGCATCCTTTACGGTGCGGCGGGCGCCCTGATCGGCCTCGGCGCCCGCGTTGCCCTGCCGGACATCGACGTCAAGGCCCTGGGCAAGGACGTTGTTTACGCCGAGGTCGCCACGCAGCTCCTGCCGATCGGCGTCGGCGGCCTCGTGCTCGCCGCAGCCGTCGCCGCGATGATGTCCACCGCCTCCGGCGCCCTGATCGCCGCCGCCACCGTGGCCCGTGCCGACGTCGTGCCCTTCGTCGCGAGCTGGTTCGGCAAGACCATCAACACCGATGACACGGACAACCCGGAGCACGATGTCAGAGCCAACCGCATGTGGGTCCTGGGCCTCGGGATCGTGGCGATCGTCATCGCCATCATCACCAAGGACGTGGTCGCCGCGCTGACTATCGCCTACGACATCCTCGTCGGCGGCCTCCTCGTCGCCATCCTCGGCGGCCTTATCTGGAAGCGCGGCACCGGCGTGGCAGCGGCCGCCTCCATGGCGGTCGGTTCAGTCATCACTCTCGGCACCATGATCATCCTGGAGGTCAACGCCGAGGTTCCGCTGGAGGGTATTTACGCCAACGAACCGATATACTTCGGCCTGGCCGCGTCCGCGATCGTGTACATCGCCGTCTCGCTGCTGACCACGCCGACGGATTCCGCCGTGATGGCGAACTGGCGCCGGCGCGTCGCCGGCCGCGCCGTCGTCGTCGTCGTCGTCGAAGAAGACCAGGCTCCGGTCCGGACGCACTAAGGGGCTGTGTTCACCGCGGCACCCTCAGAGGCAGCGGGTTAAAGGTCGACGGCGGCGCTTCCCTTCGGGGAGGCACCGGCGTCGTCGTTTGCTGGCTGGAGTGCTGCGCCGCTCAGTCCCCGTCTTCCGGTGCACGGAACTCGTCCGCGTCCAGGGGCATAACCCGCTCGTCCCCGGTAGCGGCGGACTCGTCCACCTCCCCCTCCTCGTCCCAGGTCTCATCGTCGATCGGCGTGTCCTCGGCATAGTCGTAGGCCGGATCGGACTCGATGGTATCCCTCACCGGCTGGATCGGAGGTGATGCCGGCTGCGATCCGGGATGCGATCCAGTGATGTCCATGGTGCTACCTCCGTGCGCTCGGGCTGGCGGCGGATTCCTGGGAAACCGCCCTTGGGATTCATTCGAACACCGCTGTCCCACCCGGTCAAGGACCGCCCCGGCGGGAGTCCCGGCATATGAGCGGAGGGGCAGCCGGTTCCTCCGAGGGACGGGCACTTTTACGGCTTGCCTCAACATTCCACTGAGGACTGCCAGCCGAAAATACGCGGAATTACGGGGTAGTCTGGAGACGCAGTGGGGCCGAACCATGCCCCATCAAGCCCAGGAGCTTCCGTGCCTCAGCGCGCCCCATCTGATCCATTCAACCCGGAACCCCGCCCCCGTGAACCCGGTCAAGCGCCCCGCCCGGAGACGCAGGCCGCGGTGCCGCCGGCTGTCCCCGCGCCGGGCTCGGCAGACGTCAAGCGGTGGCGGCAGTACCTCGCCGACGAACGGGCCGAAGCCTCCGTCTACCGCGACCTGGCGCAGAACCGCCGGGGTGAAGAGCGCGCCATCCTGCTCGCCCTGGCCGAGGCGGAGGGCCGCCACGAGGCGCACTGGCTCCAGCTGCTCGGCGGGCACGCGGGACGGCCCCGCCCCGCCTCGCTCCGCAGCCGATTCCTGGGCTTCCTGGCCCGCCACTTCGGCTCGGTCTTTGTCCTGGCCCTCGCGCAGCGGGCCGAGAGCCGCTCGCCATACGCCACCGATCCGTCTGCCACTCCCGCCATGGTCGCCGACGAGCAGATCCATGAGGAAGTGGTCCGCGGACTCGCCACCAGAGGCCGCAACCGCCTGGCCGGGACCTTCCGCGCGGCCGTTTTCGGCGCCAACGATGGCCTGGTCAGCAACCTTTCCCTCGTGATGGGCATGGCGGCCTCCGGTGTGGCCAGCTCCGTGGTGCTCCTCAGCGGTGTAGCCGGGCTGTTGGCCGGTGCACTGTCGATGGGGGCGGGCGAGTTCATCTCCGTGCGCTCCCAGCGTGAGCTCCTCGCCGCGACCCGCCCCACCCAGATCACCCTGGCCGCGGCGCCCTCGCTGGATATCGAACACAATGAGCTGCTGCTCGTCTACCTGGCCCGGGGCATGTCCAGGGACGCGGCCGAGCACCGCGTCGCGGAGCGGATGGGCCTGCTGGACTGCGACTGCGATCCCAGCCTTTCGCTGCAGCCGGAACGTCCGGAGACCCGTGACGAGCACGAGGCTATCGGGACCGCCTGGGGCGCAGCAGCGTCGAGCTTCTGCTTCTTCGCCTCCGGAGCAATCGTGCCGATCATCCCGTTCGTACTGGGCATGACCGGTGTTCCGGCGCTCGTGGTCGCCGCGGTCCTGGTGGGGCTGGCACTTCTCTCCACCGGCGGCGTCGTGGGCCTGCTCTCCGGCACGTCCCCCACGTCCCGAGGATTCCGGCAGCTTGCCATCGGCATGGGCGCTGCCGGGGTCACGTACCTGCTGGGCCTGGCCTTCGGCGCGGTGGTCGCGTAGTGGAGGGTCCTGGGTTCCGGGACCGGACAGCGCGGCGCAGCCGCCCACGCGCCGTCCTGCGGATGGTCCGCGGCCTGAGCGCTGCGGCCCTGATTGCCGGCACCGCCTTCCTGGCCGCCGGATTCGTCTCCGGCGACCCGGGACTCACCGGACTCTTCGAGGTCAGCCGCGGATCGGGATCGAACGCACGTCCCGGCGCGGACCCCGGCCCGCCGGTGGCAGACCAGGCAGGGCAGTCCGGGCAGGCCGGCGCCGCTCAGGCTGGCGCCGCCCATGCGGGTCAGCAGTCCGGCGCCGCGCAGAATTCCCGGACGGACACTCCCACGCCGGGATTCGAAGAGCAGGACGAGCCGCTGGCCCGGCCCCAGGCACCGGCCGTTGCCAGCACAGCGTTCAAGTTCCTGGCCACGAACGACGACGGCACCCCGGTGGGCTATTCGCCGTGCCGACCTCTGCACTATGTGGTCAACGCCGGACTCGCGCCCGCGGACGCCGAACTCCTCGTCGACGACGCGATCCGGACCGTCTCACGCGCCACCGGCATCACGTTCATCGATGACGGCGCCACTACCGAGGCGCCGTCGCAAGAACGTATGCCGTACCAGCAGGCCGTCTATGGGGACCGTTGGGCGCCGCTGCTGATTGCGTGGACCACCCCGGAACAGGCTCCGCAGCTCAAAGGCCCCGTCATCGGCACCGGCGGCAGCACGCATTTCAGCTTCGGCAGCGGGCCCAAGAGCTTCGTCACCGGCAGCCTCGAACTCGATGCCCCGCAGATCGCCGAGGACCTCGGCCGGCCTGACGGCGCCGACTATGCCACCGCCGTGATCCTGCACGAACTGGGCCACGTTATGGGCCTGGAACACGTGGACGACCCGGTGCAGCTTATGTATCCGGAGATCGGCGCCCCGGACGGTCTGGCCGCCGGGGACCTGTTCGGCCTGCGCGAGCTGGGACGCGCCCAGTGCCGCAAAGACCTTTAACCGCTCAGCGGCCCAGGACGGCGAGCGCTTCCGCCACGGTGTCCACGAGGAAGATCCTGTTCTCCATCGGCCGGCCGGCGGCGAGGCTCTGCAGCAAAGGCCACGCCGGGAAGCGGCGCAGCCAGTGCTCCTCCCCCACCAGCACCATCGGCACGATGGTTTCCGGTGTGCCGTAGTAGTTCTCGCAGGCGTCCTGGAAGATCTCCTGCACCGTGCCGCCCGAGCCCGGCAGAAACACAATTCCGCCGTTGCACAGTTCCAGCAGAACGGCCTCGCGGACGGCGTTGGCGAAGTATTTGGCAATGTGGGTGGCGAAGAAGTTGGGCGGCTCATGGCCGTAAAACCAGGTGGGGACGCCGAGCGACGGCGTTCCGCCCGGATGGCGTTCGACGACGGCGGCCGCCGCCCGCGCCCACGCCGACACCGACGGCAGGAAGGCGGGCACCGCGGCAAGGCCGTCCAGGGCCCGCCGGAACTCCGGCTCCGACGCCTCGCTCAAGTAGGCGCCGAGGTTCGCGGCTTCCATAGTTCCAGGCCCGCCGCCGGTGGCGACGACCCTGCCATCCCTGGCCAGCAGCCGGCCGAGCCGCGCGGCTTCCTCGAAGACCGCCGTCCCGCGGCGGGCGTCGTGGCCGCCCATAACACCCACCATGCTCCGGCCCCCGCACAGTTCCGAGCGGGTCAGCTCGTCGAGGGCATCGCCGATCGAATGGTCGTGCAGGGCGGCGGCCAGGGTGGCGTCGAGACGGTGCCGCCGGCCCGGCCGGATACTCCACTGGTACACCCTGGCATCCGGGGTGTCCTCGTAGCGTGAGTCGGCAATGCCTTCATAGAGCTCGTGCGGGGTGTAGAGCTGCCCGCGGTAGGGGTTGAACGGCATGGTTTCGAGTCTGGGGAAAATCAGGGCGCCGCGGCTGCGCAGCGTATCCTCCACGCCGTCGTCGAAAGTGCAGCCAAGGAAGATCGCGCCCTGGGCCTGCATGGCCTCGAGCTGTGGCGTCCGTCCGCGCAGGTCCAGCGATTGCACATGCCAGCCGTGCATGGTTCTGGCACCGGCCGCGTTTAGCCGGTCAAAGCTGTCAAGGCTCTCGACCTCCAGGGTGCGAGGGCTGGGGTGCAGGCTGCGGGCGGCGGTCATAGGGCCAGCCTAGACCGCGGCCGGGGCGCGGCACGGGGATCGACGTCGGCGGCGTTTAACCCCGTTGCGCTATCACTCTTGGCGGCCATTCCGGGAGGATAGGGCCTAAAAGTGATAGCGCAACGGGCGGTGGGCCGGGCCGGGCCCGGGTCAGGAAACCTGAAGGCCGCCGTTGATGTCATAGGTGGCGGCGGTGATGTAGCCCGAGTCCTGACCCAGCAGGAAGGCAATCAGGGCCGCCACTTCCTCGCGGGTGCCGACCCGGCCCATCATGATGCCCTCGGAGAGCTGGGCCTTGCGCTCATCGGTGAGGGTTCCCCCCATGATGTCGGTGTCGATCGGGCCGGGGGCAATCGCATTGACCGTGATCCCGAACTCGCCGACCTCGCGGGCCAAGGCGCGGGTGAACCCGAGGATTCCGGCCTTGGTGGCGCTGTAGGCCACTTTCGAGAACGTCCCGCCGCCCCGCTGGGCCGAGATGGAGGAGATACTGACGATCCGCCCGAGCTTCCGCTCGATCATGCCCTTGAGGACCCGCTGCGAAACGATGAACGTTCCCCGCATATTGATCGCAAAGACCTTGTCCCACTCCTCGACGGTCGTTTCCATAAACGTCGTCGGGGAGCTGATGCCTGCCAGGTTGGCCAGGGCGACAATCGGCGGAAGCGAGTCTTCGACCTCGGTGATGGCGCGGTCAACGGAGGCCGCATCGGACACATCCGTCCCAACGCCGACGGCCTTGACCGCGCGGTTGGAACCGATCTCCGCGGCGGCTGCCTTGGCGTCCTCCGCGTTGATGTCAAGGATGGCGATGGACCACCCCTCGCTGGCCATCCGGTCAGCGGCGGCGCGGCCGATGCCGCGAGCCGACGCGGCGCCGGTCAGGACAACGGTGCGTTCGGCGGGGAAAGTGGTTGTAGTCATTGTGTGTGGTTCCTTTGGAGATCTTGGTATTAGGAGGACTTGGCGGTGGCCGTGGAGTCAGCGGCCATCCCGGCGTCCGCGGCAACTGCGGGGTACAGGGCGGCATCGCCTTCGGGGCGTTTGCGGGCGTAGAGGTAGGTTGCCACCGCCGTGATGCACAGGCAGAAGGACAGGAACAGCAGGCCGCTCTGGTTGTTCCCCGTGGCGTCGTTCAGGAGCCCGACGGCGAAGGGGGCAACGAACCCGCCCAGATTGCCCAGCGAGTTGATCAGGGCCAACCCGGCGGCCGCGGCCGCTCCCGTCAGTGCGGCAGAGGGCATGGAAAGGAACGGTGCGATCGCGCCGTAGATGCCCATGGCCGAGGCCGTCAATCCGATCATGGCCAGAATTGGGTTGACGGGCAGCAGGTATCCTGCGGCCAGAAGGCCCATCCCGGCCAGCACCATGCTGACGGCGGTGTGCCAGGCGCGCTTGCCGGTCCGGTCGGCGCGCTTGCTCCAGAAGTACACAAACACGGCGGCCACGGTGTAAGGGACCAACACGATAAAGCCGACCTGGGCCGTGGAGAACTTACCCAGCGCGGAGACTATGGTGGGCATCCACAGTCCCAGTCCGTAAATCCCGCAGACCAGCCCGAAGTAGAGGGCAGAGTAGGTCAGGGTGCGTTTGTCCTTGAGGCCGGCCAGGAAGTTGTGGTTGCCCGAGCCGGACTTGGCGGCCAATTCTTTGTCCATGGTGGTGGCGAGCCATTCGCGTTCCTCATTGTTGAGCCAGGTGGCATCCCGCGGGCGGTCGGTCATGAGGATGGGGGTGAGCAGGCCCAGGAGGATGGCGGGGATGCCTTCGATAATGTACAGCCATTGCCAGCCCTGGAGGCCCATGAGGCCGTCCATCTGCAGGAGCAACCCGGAGACCGGGGCGCCCAGGGCATTAGACACCGGCTGGGCCAGAATGAAGATGCCGAGCACCGTCACTCGCTGTGCGGCGGGGAACCAGAGTGTCAGGTAGAAGAGGATGGCAGGGAAGAACCCGGCCTCCGCCGCCCCCAGCAGGAATCGGATCACGTAGTAGGTGGTTTCACCGTTCACCAGGGACATCGCCGTGGCGAAGATGCCCCAGGTAATGAGGATGCGGGCCAGCCACTTGCGGGCGCCGAACCGGTACATCCCGGCGTTGCTCGGGACCTCAAGGAGCGCGTAGCCAAGGAAGAAGATTCCGGCGCCCAGTCCGTACGCGGCGGCGTTCAGGCCGATGTCCTCGCTCATGGTGAGTTTGGCGAAGCCCACGTTGTTGCGGTCAAGGTAGGCAACGAAGTAGAGCAGGACAATCAGCGGCATAACGCGGCGGCGGACCTTGCGGAGCGTACGCTCGCCAAGTTCGCCGAGTCCTGCGGACTTTAGGGAGTGTGAAGTCATCATCGACCTTCTGTCTAACGAAGGCCCGCACCTTTCGACGGTGACGGGAATCCGTGGGGATGTTTGGGAGGCTCAGTCCAGTTGGACCCGGGGGCCCGATTCAGCTTGAGTCAGATGTCAGACATCTGTCTGAATGACATGAGAAAAAGCATAGAAGAGTGATGTGGATTACGTCAAGCCCCCGCGTTGACTCATAGAAAATGCGCGCGAAGCAGGTATCGAAGAATCATTTGAGAATGCGCGTGTAGCGGTGCGCCTGTCCGTTCCGGTTCGCCGGTGGCGGTAGGCCTTCGACTATGGAGCTGACAATGAGTCAACGCAAGGCTGTGACGAAGAAGC